>VGEI01000023.1 GCA_016869415.1 Alphaproteobacteria bacterium | reverse complement strand
GAGCGAGGGCATGAACAGGGTCGAGGAGGAATGGTCGTAGATGATGTAGGCGATCTGGTCGGGCTGTCCGGCCACCAGCCGCCCCCAGACGGCGTAGCGCTTGGGCCAGAAATCCTCGCCCTCGTCGTAGAAGCGCTGCGCGTGCTTGTTCACCACGATGCCGAAGACCACGCAGTCGAGCCGGGTGATGATGCCGCCGTCGAATTTGGGGGCACGCGCGTCGATGGCCACGGCGTGGCACTGGGTCGGATCGCCCACGGCCTGCACGCCCGCGTCGAGCAGCAGCTTGAGCACCGTGCCCTTGTTGTAGGGCGTGCCGCGGATGAGGAAATTCTCGGCCGGCGGTCCCCAGGACTGCTTGAGCCACTCGATGTTCGCCTCGAAGCCGCCGGCAGCGGCGACCAGGGTGGCGGCCCGCACGCTGTGCATGGCGCCGGCATGCCTGAGGCTCGCCGCGGTGAACATGCCGTCGCGGATGTCCAGCTTGACGACCTCGGCCTCGTAGAGCACCTCGACGCCCAGGCTTTCGGCCGTGCGGTAGAGGGCATTGAGCATGGCCCGCCCGCCACCGAGAAAGAAGGAGTTGGTGCGGCCCAGACTGAGCGTGCCGCCCAGCGAGGGCTGAAAGCGCACGCCCTGCTCGACGATCCAGGTCAGCATCTCCTTGGATTCGCGGATCATATGGCGCGACAGCGCCTCGTCGGTTTGGCCGCCGGTGACCTGCAGCAGATCCTGCCAGAACTCCTCCTCGGTGTACGGCCCGGTCAGGGTGTCGGTGGCGCTGTCGTGGGCGCAGCGCATGTTGCGGGTGTGGCGCGTGTTGCCGCCGCGGTAGAATTTGGGCGCAGCCTCGAGCACCAGGACCGAGGCGCCGCCGCGCCGTGCCGCGATGGCGGCACAGAGCGCTGCGTTGCCGCCGCCGACCACCAGAACGTCGTAGCGTTTTTGGGGATCGAGAAGGTGGGGCGCTGGCATCGTGAAAGCTTGATGCCCGCGTGACGTAGCCGCCGTCAACCCGGTATTTCACCCTGACAAACGCCTATTTTCCGGCCAGTCCGAAGCTGCTACAGGACTCGCATGCCCAAGAAACTGCCTGAGGCCGGGAAAGCCGCGCCTGAGTCCAAAAAGGCCATTCCGGCACAGGCCGAGAAACCTGCCGCTGGCAAGAAGAACGGCGGGCATCTCTATCTCGTCGACGGCTCGGGCTATATCTTCCGCGCCTATCACGCCCTGCCGCCGCTCACCCGCGCCGACGGCACGCCGGTCGGTGCCGTGCTCGGCTTCACCAACATGCTGCTGCGCCTGATGGCCGGCCACCGGGGCGACCATCTGGCCGTCATCTTCGACGCCGGGCGCGACACCTTCCGCAACGAGATCTACGCCGAGTACAAGGCCAACCGCGACGAGCCGCCGGACGACCTGATCCCGCAATTCGGCCTGGTGCGCGAGGCCACGCGCGCCTTCGGCGTGCCGGCGATCGAGAAGCCGGGCTGGGAGGCCGACGACCTCATCGCCTGCTACGCCCGCAGCGCCCGCAAGCAGGGCATGCAGGTGACCATCGTCTCCTCCGACAAGGATCTCATGCAGCTGGTCGGCGAGGGCATCGAGATGCTCGACCCGATCAAGAACAAGCCGATCCGCGAGCCCGAGGTGCTGGAGCGCTTCGGCGTGACGCCCGACAAGGTCGTGTTCGTCCAGGCCTTGGCTGGCGACTCCACCGACAACGTACCGGGCGTGCCCGGCATCGGCGTCAAGACGGCGGCTGAGCTGATCAACCTCTACGGCGACCTCGAGACGCTGCTGGCGCGCGCCGGCGAGATCAAGCAGCCCAAGCGGCGCGAAAGCCTGCTGACCAACGCCGACAAGGCGCGCATCTCCTACCGGCTGGTCAAGCTCGACTCCGAATGCGGCATGCCTCTGCCGATCGCCGAGCTCGGCATCCGCGAGCCCGATCCCAAAATCCTGGTCGATTTTCTGGCGGCCCAGGGCTTCCGCTCGGTCATCAGCCGCATGAAAACCGAGGGCCTGGTCGACGGCGATTTCGACGTCGAATCCGTGCCCAGGATGAGCAACGGCGCGCTGCCTTTAGGCCAGCCCAGCCGCGACGGGCAGAGTATTGGCAGCGCCGTGAAGGCACCGACGGCGATCGCGCCACCGGCCCTCAAGCCGGGGGCGGGCCGAGGCTACGCTCTCGTGCAGACGATGAAGGATCTCGACGGCTGCATCGAGAGTGCCCGTGCCGCCGGGCTGGTCGCTATCGACACCGAGACCACCGGGCTCAACGCCCATGCTTGCGAACTGGTGGGCATCTCGCTGGCCACGGCCGTGGGCGAGGGCCGCTACATCCCGGTCGGTCACGTCATGCCGGGCGCGGCCGCGACTGAGGAGAAGCCGCAGGGCGGCCTGGCGCTCGATCAGCCGAAAGCCAATGGCGGCCTGCTGCCCGGACAGTTGCCGCGCGACCGGGTGCTGGAGGCCCTCAAGCCGCTGCTTGCCGATCCCTCGGTCCTCAAGGTCGGCCACCACATCAAATTCGACGCCGAGGTGCTGCGCCGCTACGGGGTCGCCGTCGAGCCGATCGACGATACGATGCTGCTTTCCTACGTGCTGGCCGGCGGCAAGCACGGCCACGGCATGGACGAGCTCAGCGCCCTGCATCTCGGCCACAAGACGATCAGCTATGACGAGGTCACCGGCACGGGCAAGCAGCGCATCAATTTCGCCGAGGTGCCGCTGGAGAAGGCGCGGGACTACGCCGCCGAGGACGCCGATGTCACGCTCTGCCTGCACACCGTGCTCAAGCCGCTTTTGGTGTCGGAGCGCCTGGTCAGCGTCTACGAGGGCATCGAGCGGCCCCTGATCCCGATCATCCAGCACATGGAGGAGACGGGGATTGCCGTCGACCCGAATGAGCTCAAGCGCCTGTCCAACGACTTCGCCCTGCGCCTGGCCGAGCTGGAGAAGCAGATCCACAAGGAGGCCAAGCGGCCGTTCAATATCGGTTCGCCGGCCCAGCTTGGCGTGGTGCTGTTCGACGAACTCGGCCTGCAGCTGCCCGAGGGCGAGCAGCCGAAAAAGACCAAAACCGGTGCCTATGCCACTGGTGCCGACGTGCTCGAAAGCCTCGCGGCAACCGGTCACAAGGTGCCGCAGCTGGTGCTCGAATGGCGCCAGCTCTCCAAGCTCAAATCGACTTACACCGACGCGCTGATCGAGGCGATCAACCCGCGGACCGGCCGCGTGCACACCTCTTACGCCATGGCCGTGGCCTCGACGGGCCGCCTGTCGTCGAACGATCCCAATCTGCAGAATATCCCGGTCCGGACCGAGGAAGGCCGCAAGATCCGCAGGGCATTCGTTGCGGGAAAAGGCCTCACCCTGTTGTCCTTCGACTATTCGCAGATCGAGTTGCGCCTGCTCGCCCATGTTGCCGACATCGCGGCGCTCAAAGAGGCATTCCGCCAGGGTATCGACATCCACGCCCTGACAGCGAGCCAGGTGTTCGGCGTGCCGGTCAAGGGCATGGACCCGATGGTCCGGCGCAAGGCCAAGGCGATCAACTTCGGCATCATCTACGGCATTTCGGCCTTCGGCCTGGCCAACCAGCTGGGCATTCCGCAGAGCGAGGCGCGGGCCTACATCGGCGCCTATTTCGAGAAATACCCTGGTATCCGCGACTACATGGAGCGCACGAAGAAGGAGGCGCACGCCCAGGGCTACGTCACCACGGTCTTCGGGCGGCGCTGCCATGTGCCGCAGATCAATGAGAAGAACCCGGCGATCCGCAGCTTTGCCGAGCGCGCGGCGATCAATGCGCCGATCCAGGGCGGGGCGGCGGACATCATCAAGCGCGCCATGGTCCGCATCCCGGCGGCGCTGGCCAAGGCGAAGCTCTCGGCGGCGATGCTCCTGCAGGTCCACGACGAGCTGCTGTTCGAGGCGCCGCCGTCCGAGGTGGCCAAGACCATCGAGGTGGTGAAAGCGGCGATGGAGGGTGCGGACCGGCCAGCGGTTTCCCTATCCGTACCGCTGGTGGTCGAGGTCGGCCAGGGCCTGTCCTGGGCGGAGGCGCACTAGCCGGGCTTTGGTGGCGGCTCGTCCGCTCGGTACCGATCCGCTACGATGGCCGGCAATGTGGGAGCGAGAGCATGGCGGATGATCCGTTCGAGGCGATTGTCGGTAAACTGGGCGATACGCTGGCCGGCGTTATCGAAAAATCGTCCAGCGCCAATCTTCTGGTGGTCGAGACGCTGGTCATCTCCCTGGTCACGAAAAAGATCATGAGCGACGACGATCTGCGCGATTTCATCGCCGCCCTGCGGCGAGCGGCGAGCCAGGCACAGCCGGGCGAGGAATCGAACGCTATCTTCGCCGGCGCTTTCGCCGACCGGCTGGAGCGACGGTTCAACAACTAACGCGTCGCCCATGGACCCGCTTCTCGCCGTCTGCGGCATTCTCGCCGCGATTGCCGTTGGCGCAATCAGTCCCGGGCCAAGCTTCGTGCTGGTGGCCCGGATGGCGGTGGCGCAGTCGCGCTCTGATGGCCTTGCTGCGGCTCTCGGCATGGGGGCGGGCGGAGTCATTCTCGGCGGGCTGGCGCTGCTCGGGCTGCAGGCGTTGCTGGCCCAGGCCGGCTGGCTTTACACGGGCCTCAAGGCGGCCGGCGGGCTCTATCTGCTGTATCTCGGCGTGCTGATCTGGCGTGGCGCCGCCAGGCCTGTCGACAGCCTGCCCGCCGCCGGCCCTTCCGCGGCGGGCTTTCTGCGCTCGTTCCTGCTGGCCTTGATGACACAGATCAGCAATCCCAAGGCCATAGCGGTCTATGGCAGCATCTTCGCGGCCCTGCTCCCTGAACAGGTGCCGCTCTGGGTCCTGGCGGCGCTGCCGCTCGGCCTGTTCGTCATCGAGGCGGGTTGGTATGCGATCGTGGCCTGTTTTTTCTCGGCTACGCGCCCGCGCGCCGCCTATCTGCGCAGCAAGCGCTGGATCGACCGGTTGGCCGCCGCGGTGATGGGCGCGCTTGGCTTGCGGCTGCTCGCCGAGGCCGTGCGGCCCTGAAGCCGGCCAGCTCACGGCCGCGTGATACACGCAAGCGTGAACGCTCTCACCGGCTCGTGAGACGACGTAAGGCCACCTTTCCCTGATCCTGTGCGGTGCGCGTCGACGCGCAACACGACCCCCAGGGAGACTCCCCATGAAAGCGCTCTATTCCCTCGCTCTTCTTGCCGCGCTCGGCTTTTCTGGCCCGGCCTTCGCCGACTGTGCCAGCGAGGTGAAGATGGCCGAAGCCAACGTGATGAAGGTGACGGACATGAAGGCCAAGGAGATGGCCATGAAGGAGCTGGAGATGGCCAAGAAGGCCATGATGGACAAGAAAGAGGCCGACTGCGTGAAGGCCGCCAAGATGGCCAACGACCACGCCATGATGAAGAAGTAACGCAGTTCCTGTTGCGTGAGCGGCCGGGGCTGTGGCCCCGGCCGCCTTGTTTCGGATCAAGTACCGCTCAACTTCATCTGTTCCAGTGCGGCACGGCCGGCGAGGCCGTAGGGGCTGGCCAGCGTCTCCGCGATCTCGAAGTGATTGTAGCCGTCGCCGACCAGGAGCTGCACCGGCTTGCCGGCGGCCCGCACAGCGGCGGCGAAGTCGCGGGATTGGCGCTGGAACTCCGGCGTCTCCAGCGTGCCGTAAACCAGGACCACCGGCGTGTTGAGCAGCGACAGGTGGCGCTGGGCCGAGAGCGCATGCTCCATCGCATCGTCGAACTTGACGTAGGAGCTGCGGGCCGAAAGGCGTGGTCCCTTGAGATCGTACATCCCGCTGATGCTCACCCCCCCTTTCACCGTATCGGCGGGCAGGCCGAACTCCTTCTGCCAGTCGGTCACCAGCACCACGCCGGCGAGATGGCCGCCGGAGGAATGGCCGGAGATATAAAGCCGGCTGGGGTCGCCGCCGAAACTGGCTGCGTTCCGGTAGACCCAGGCCACGGCCTTGCGGCACTGCTCGGCCATGGGCATCAGGCTGCCGCCGGCCTGGCCGACATTGATGAAGTCGATGGCGATGTAGTGGGCGCCGGCGTGGACGAAGGTCTCGGCCGGGAAGGCGTAGTCCTTCGCCAGGCCGCTGCGCCAGGCGCCGCCATGGATGAACAGGTGGATGGGCGCGTTGGGCCGCCGGGTCTTGTAGAGGTCGAGCTTCTCGTGCTCGCTCGGGCCGTAGGACAGGCGCTCGGGCTGTCCGATGCGCTGGCGGGTGAGCTCGCTGTTGGTGCCGTAGCGCTTGACGATCTGGGCCAGGTTCGGGGCGTAAACGCTCTGGTCGTAGGCGGCATCGAGCTCGGCTTGATCGTAATCCATGAAGACCAGCGGCCCCTTGATGCGCGGCGCGGCAGGCGGCGCGGGCGCCTGCGCGAAAGCTGGCGCCGCGGCTAGGGCGGCGGCGCCGCTGAGGACGGTGCGGCGGGTGAGCGAGATGGCTGGCATGGCGTTCTCCCTTGGCGTTCTGGTTTCGGATGTTCCGGTCACCGGCATTTGGCGTCGTATTCCCACGAGCCGTCGGCGCGTCTGGCCGCCAGTACGACGATCGGCCGGTCGATGAAGGTCTGGCAGGAGAACAGCGGCATGCCGAAGGTGCTCATGACACGGAAGGTGACCCGGCCGTCGGAGTGCGGCGAGCCGCCGACACAGTGACGCTGCCGGCTATTGGCCGGCACGCGCGCCACGCTACGCTCGCCCGAATCCATGATCACATGGGTGAGCACGGTCACTGCCCCGGTGTTCTGGATCTCGTAGCAGGACGGATTACCCGGCCCGAGCCTCTGCGCGCCGGCGGATGAGATAGAGACCAGGGCAAAGAATGCGATCAGCGACAGCCGCAGCATGCGAGGCCTGCGGGATGTGATTCCGGCCTTCATTATATCAGAGGTGCAGCAACAGGCACGGGGCGCCGGCAATGCCGACGCCCCGTCCGCCCCTGAGAAAAAGGCGTTGCGGACCTTGCGGCCCGCTTATTTCAGGTCGCCCTATTTGAGGTCGTAGGCGCGCTCGCCATGCGCCGTCAAGTCGAGGCCTTCGCGCTCGGCCTCCTCGCCGGCACGGCAGCGGCAGACCGTCTCGATCGCCTTGATCATCACCCAGGTGGCGATTGCCGACCAGACCACGGTCACGGCCACAGCGAGAAGCTGCACGCCGAGCTGCGAGCTGGCGGTCATGCCTTCGGCCAGCCCGGCGCCGCCGAAGGACGGCGTTCCGGTGAAGGCAACGGCGAGCGATCCGAGCATACCGCCGACGCCGTGGACGCCGAAGACGTCGAGCGAATCGTCGGTCTTGAGCGTGGTCTTCACCGCCCGCACGACGAGGAAGCAGACTACCCCTGCGAGGACGCCGAGTACGATAGCGGCGATCGGGCCGGTATGGCCGGCGGCGGGCGTGATGGTGGCGAGGCCGGCGACCATACCGGTCACGGCACCCACTGAGCTCGGCTTGCCGAATCTCAGCCACTCCACGACCGACCAGGTTGCAGCCCCGGCAGCGGCGGCGAGGTGCGTGGCCAACACGGCAGAGCCGGCGGCGCCATCGGCAGCCAGCGCCGAACCCCCGTTGAAGCCGAACCAGCCGACCCAGAGCATGGCACCGCCTGCCATGGTCATGCCGGGGTTGTGCGGCGGCAGGATGTGGCTGGGGAACCCCTTGCGGGCGCCGATGACCATTGCCGCGACGAGGGCCGATACGCCGGCCGTGGTGTGCACCACGATGCCGCCGGCGAAGTCGATGACGTTCTTGGTCGCCAGCCAGCCACCGCCCCACACCCAGTGCGCCACCGGCACATAGACGAAGAGCAGCCACAGCACCGTGAACAGAATGATGAAGGGGAAGGTGACGCGCTCGGGGAAGGCGCCGATGATCAGTGCCGGCGTAATGATGGCGAAGGTCATCTGGTACATGACGAAGACGGTTTCCGGGAAATTGCCCGGTGTTTTGATCTTGTCCAGCCCGGCCAGGAATGCCTTGTCGAGATTGCCCAGCCACGCGGCTTCGCCCGAGAAAATCAGGCTATAGGCCAGGATCGCCCAGAGGATCGAGACGACACAGGTGATGGCGAAGCAATGCATCAATACCGAGAGCACGTTCCGTGACTGCACCAGGCCGCCGTAGAACAGTGCGAGGCCCGGCAAGGTCATGAACAGGACCAGCGCTGTGGCCGTGAGCATCCACGCGGTGTTGCCGGAGTCGAGGGCTGCGGCGGTAGCGGCCGGGGCTTGGGCAAAGGCCGGCTCGACGAGTGCTAGCGTAAGGACGAAGGCTGCGCCGCAAGCGCGATGAAGGGCCGTGGTGAGCATGATCCTCCCCAAGAAGTCGATTGCTGACACCCTCGATGAAGTGCCCCGGAAGCTCGCCTGTTTTGCACGATTCGTGCCGAAATATTAGGCGCAATTTTACGGGTTTTCCGCGCGGCGCCAGATAAGATGACTATTATTTAGGCTGCAGTTGCGCAGCCCTGAGGCATAGAGCCGGTTTTCAGGCAGCTCGTGCCTGTTTGACCAGACGCACCAGCTCAACGCGGGCCTGTTCAGCATCGGTCACGGGCTTGACGAAGGGCAGCCGTAGGACCGTGCCACCGCGACGCAGATCGGCGCCTTCGGGGTCTACGCCCGTCATGATCCAGCCGTCGCCCTCGCGGCCCAGAAGCTTGGTGGCGTAAAGCTGCACGGCGTCGGCGTGCTCGCTATTCATGTGCTCGAGAATCCCGGTTTCGGCGTCCCGCAACGCCTCCGCCACCGGGCGGTAAAGGATCTCGTCCGCAGGCAGCCAGTGGATCTTGCCGAACCCGGCGACCAGATGGGCGCGGCTCACGCTCACCCGCCAGAAGGCGAAGTCCTTGAACCCGGCATACATGGCGGAGCCTGGATGGCGGGCAACGAAACGCGCCTTGAGTTGCTCGTTGTCGGTCTTGGCCGCCCGGCCCTGCACGCTGACGCGCGGGCCGGTCAGCGGCTCGTCGAGGCCGACGGTACCGTCGAACAGCAGGGACACAACAGGGTTGGCCGCCAGATTCTTGGTGTGGTCGGCAAGCGTGGAGATCAGCAGCAACGGGCTGGCGTCGTGGTCGACCGCGACCAGCACCAGCGAGGCGTAGGGTGATCCTGCCTCCGGCGTATCCGGGCGCATGACAGTGCCGAGTGCTGCGCGATCGAGGCTGCGCAGCAGGCCGCGTGCGATGCCACCCGGTCCGGGTTCGCTCATCTCACCTGGGGGCTACGCTGGAGCCATCCGGACAGCGCACCCAGGGTGAGCCAGAACACGGCGGCGGTAGCCAGCGAAGCGCTCACGAAACTCGCGGCAAGTGCGGCAGGAACGCGCGAGGTCTCGTCTGCCATGGGGTGCGGGGCGCCGACGATGTGAGGAGCGGCGATTAACGCCAGACCAAGCAGCGCAAGCCCCGGATTGCGCGGCAGAGCGATCAGGCCGATCCCGGTGAGCGTCGCCAGCACCGTGGCCAGCCACCAGACCTGGCGATCGAACAGCTCTGCCGCAGGCATGCCCGGGAGCTCGGGCGGCAGGCCGAGAGCCGGAGCCAGCGCAAATCCGGCAAAGCCGGCACAACCCCAAAGCAGTCCGGTGAGGGAATCGAGCCGCCGTCCAGCCGCCTGGCTGAGCGCTAGCCCGGCATTGACCAGCAGGGCGAAGCCGAAACCCGCCAGCAGATTGAAGAGCAGCGTATAGAGCATGCGTTCGGTACCGTCGGACGGCGCCCAGGCCTCGGCGGGCGCCGCCATCGGGGTCGTGGCGCCGTGATGGTGGGCCTGGGTCGGCGCGGCGTCTTCGAATGTCTCGGCAGCGAGGATTAGTGGCCAGACCCGGGTCGTCTGCAGGCCGGTCGCCACCAGTCCGGCTACGGCACCGGCGATCAGGGCTGCCGTGATGATGCGTCGGAACATGCGATCAATGGCAGGGGAAAGCGAAGGCGTGGCGCGAATCGTGCGCGGTGTTGTGGATGACCTCGGGTCCGGCAAAGGCCACGCCGAACAGGACGAATAGGCCGAGGACGATCGCAGCTGCTGCTGGCACCATGGCCTGGGCGATCGACGCGGGCACAGAGCGGTCGGTTTGGGTCATCAGCATCGGCGTCTCCGGGGTCTTAAGGCGTTGGCCGTTCATCTCTATAATGCCCGGTACTGAAGGGCGTCAATCAATCGCCATCTCTGTGCCGCACTCCGGCCATGATTGGGGCGAATAAGCGCTCCCGACAAGCCACCGCCAGGGGAGGCCGTGCTCGTGCCGCAGACCATTGCTCTCGTCGACGATGACCGCAATATCCTGACCTCGGTGGCCATGGCGCTCGAGGCCGAAGGCTTCAGCGTGCGCTCCTACACAGACGGAGCAGAGGCGTTGCGGGGTCTCTCCAGCCAGCCGGTCGATCTCGCCATTCTCGACATCAAGATGCCGCGTATGGACGGCATGGAGCTGCTCGGTCGGCTGCGCAAGCAAAGCCAGATGCCGGTGATCTTTCTCACCTCCAAGGACGACGAGGTCGATGAGGTTCTCGGCCTGCGCATGGGCGCCGACGACTACATCACCAAGCCCTTTTCGCAACGGCTGCTGATCGAGCGCATACGCGCCTTGCTGCGCCGTAAGGAGCTATCGCAAGGTCCGGCGGCTGGCGCAGCTGCCACCGAAGCGCCGATCATGCGAGGCCCGCTGGTCCTTGATCCCGCCCGCCATGTCTGCACCTGGAAGGACAAGGAGGTCAGCCTCACGGTGACCGAGTTCTTATTGCTCAAGTCGCTGGCGCAGCGTCCGGGCATGGTCAAGAGCCGCGACAACCTGATGGACGCCGCCTACGGCGAGCATATCTACGTCGACGATCGCACGATCGACAGCCACGTGAAGCGGCTGCGCAAGAAGTTCAAAGCGATCGATAACGAGTTCAATCACATCGAGACCCTCTACGGCCTCGGCTACCGGTATCGCGACAAATAGCGGTCCGCGGGACAGGAAAAGAGACGCGAAGGCATGGCGCAGTCGACGCCAACCAGCGAATCGCCGCGACCGGTGCGGCGGCGGCGGTTCTCGCCGCTGACTAGGCGCATCCTGTTCCTCAACATGGCGCCGCCGGTGATCTTGGTCGCCGGGCTGCTCTATCTCGATGACTATCGTAACACCTTGATCGACAACGAGTTTGCTTCGCTCGTCACGCAGGGGCGGATTTTCGCCGCAGCCCTCGGCACCGCCGCTACAGTGGTGCAACAGCCGGGTTCGGTCAGCGATGGCGCGGCCGATGACGAGGAACGCCTCTCCCGGGAGATTGCCCCAACGATCCTGCGCCGCCTGGTTGAACCGACGCGCGTGCGCGCCCGGCTCTACTCCGGCGATGGTGAGTTGATCGCCGACAGTCGCGTTCTGGGGGCCGCGGGCGTGGCGGTCGAGATCGCGCCCCTGCCACCGCCGCGCCCCCCGTCGGATCCGCTGCTGGCAGCCTTCAACGCGGCCTACGATTTCATCCTCAACTGGCTACCTTCGGGAGCCGATCTGCCACCCGATCGCGAGCAGCCCAATGCGCTCCTACACGAGTTGCATGAAGCCGAGGCCGCCTCGCGCGGCGAGATCGGCACGGCGCTGCGCGCGCGTGCCACCAGCGGGCGACCGCAGGAGGCGAAGATGACGCTCTATGCTGCCGTGCCGGTACAGCGGTTCAAACAGGTTCTCGGCGTTCTCTTGATGACCACTGACAGCCGAGAGATTGAGAACAGCCTGCGGGCGGTACGGCTCGACATCCTGCAGGTCTTTGCGGCGGCCCTGGCGGTCACCGTGCTGATCTCGTTCTATTTGGCTCGCACCATCGCTCGCCCGGTACGGCGGTTGGCTCTGGCTGCGGAGCGGGTGCGGCGCGGCGGCCAGGTGGTTGCCGCCGGCATCCGGGCCAGCGGTCCGCTGACTGGCCGCGCGGCGATCCCGGACATGAGCGCCCGCGGCGACGAGATCGGCGATCTCTCTCTGGCGCTGGGCGACATGACCGAGGCGCTGTGGCGCCGTCTGGATGCGATTGAGCGCTTTGCCGCCGATGTAGCACACGAGATCAAGAACCCGCTCACCTCGTTGAAGAGCGCGGTGGAGACGGCGGCGCGCGTTCAGGATCCAGCGCGCCAGCGCAAGCTGATGCAGGTGATTCTCGATGACGTCAGCCGGCTCGATCGCTTGATCGCCGACATCTCGGATGCCTCGCGCATCGACGCCGAGCTGTCACGCGAGGAGACGCATCCGACGGATATCGGCCGGCTTTTGGCGACCCTGGTCGACATCCATGGCGCCGATGACGACCCCGGCGCGCCGCGTCTCAGCCTTGAGTTGGCGGCACCCGAGGAGCTGATCGTTCCAGCCCTCGAGGACCGGCTCGGCCAGGTGTTCCGCAACTTGATCGCCAACGCCATCTCCTTCAGCCCGCCGCGCGGCACAATCCGCATCCTCGCCGTGCGCCGCGAGGCGGTCGTCGAGGTCTGTATCGAAGACGAGGGGCCCGGTATTCCGGAGGACAAGCTCGAGAAGATCTTCGAGCGCTTCTACAGCGAGCGGCCTTCGGGCGAGAAATTCGGCACCCATTCCGGGCTGGGCCTGTCGATCTCGCGCCAGATCGTCACGGCCCATGGCGGCAGCATCCGGGCGGAGAACCGCCGGGACGCCGGCGGCCGGGTGGTGGGCGCACGCTTCCTGGTCCGGCTGCCGGTTTCCTGACCTTTTCGGCTGGTCGAAAGGCTAGTACCGCTAAAGCTGGTAGCCTGGGACCCTTGGCGGTCCTAGGTCGTGGTTGCACCGCAACATGGATCGTTGACATTAACGACTGCGGCGGCGCACCCTCCCGGTCGGATAACACGGGTGTGTCCTAAAACCCGCCAAGAATGCAGATATACGCCAGCTGTATTGAACTCGCCGGGGCGGGAATCTTGCTGCGCGGCCCCTCGGGCAGCGGCAAGTCGGATCTCGCCCTGCGCCTCATCGATGGCGGCGCGCGCCTGGTTGCCGATGACCGCACCGACCTTGCGGTCGAGGCGGGCGACCTGATTGCCTCGTCCCCTGCGGCCATTGTCGGCAAGCTGGAAATTCGTGGGGTGGGTATCGTGGCGCTCCCCTCCGTGTCACGCTCCCGGGTCAGCATGGCGGTAGATCTTGTAGAGACTTCAGCTGTCGAGCGTCTTCCCGCCGGCCAGCGCTGCTCTTATCTCGGGGTGGACCTGCCCCTGATCGCCATTGCGCCGTTTGAGGCCTCCGCTCCGGCCAAGCTGCGCGCCCTGGCGCATGCCTTGGCGGTCGGCCGGGCCATCGACGGCGTTACGGCCTGAGCACATGCCTCCCCATCCATGAGTTCCGACACTGCCCTTCGGGTCGATCCGCCTCCGGCCGGTCTAGAGAAGGCCCGTCGCGTCGCGCTGGTCACCGGCATGTCGGGTGCCGGCCGCACCACAGCCCTGCGCGCACTTGAGGACGCAGGATACGAAGCGGTCGACAACCTGCCGCTTTCGCTGCTGCCCTCGCTCGTTCGCCCCGAGGACGTCCCCAGTCGCGCTCTGGCAATCGGCGTCGACACGCGGACCCGCGGTTTCGCCACCGCGCCGCTTCTAGAGACGCTGGAGCGGGCGCGCAGCGAGCCCAATCTCGACGTCCGCCTGCTGTTCGTCGATTGCGAGGACGAGGTTCTGCGCCGCCGCTTCACCGAGACCCGCCGCCGCCATCCCCTGGCCATGGACCGCGCCGTCACCGACGGCATCCGGCTCGAGCGCGGCTTGCTGCGCGACCTGCGCGATCGAGCCGACTTGCTGATCGATACGTCCTCGCTGTCGCAGGCCGATCTCAAGCGGCGCATCCAGGACAGTCTGCCCATCGAGGCGCCTGCCGGTCTCGCCATACAGATCATCTCCTTCGCCTATCGCAACGGTCTGCCGCGCGACGCGGACCTGGTGTTCGATGTCCGTTTTCTTAGCAATCCGCACTATCAGGCCGAGCTGCGCCCGCTCACTGGGCTCGACGTCACGGTTGCCTCCTACATCGAGGCCGACAGCGGTTGCGCCAGCTTCCTCGATGGGCTGACCTCGATGCTGAGCGCCCTCCTGCCGCGCTACGAGCGCGAGGGCAAGAGCTACCTGACCATCGCCACCGGCTGCACCGGCGGACGGCATCGCTCCGTCTTCGTGGCCGAGCGGCTCAACGCCTGGGCTCGCGCCCGGGGCCGCCGCTGTGCCGTGCTGCACCGCGAGTTGTCGCCGGAGCGGCGCGTCGAGGATCTCGGGCCCGCTGCCGCCACGCCGGCGAGTGCCAGCGGTTCGGCGATCGCATGAGCATTTTAGCCTTTCCTGGACAAAGGGACCTTCTATGATCGGTATGGTGCTGGTAACTCACGGACGGCTCGCCGACGAGTTTATCGCTGCGCTTGAACATGTTGTGGGGCCGCAGCGCAACGTGGCAGCTGTCTGCATCGGACCGGAAGACGACATGGAGCAGCGGCGACGCGAGATCATCGACCAAGTGTCGCGGGTGGATGACGGGTCCGGGGTCGTGGTGCTCACCGACATGTTCGGCGGCACGCCCTCCAACCTGGCGATTTCGATCATGGACCGCGCCAAGATCGAGGTCATTGCAGGGATGAACCTGCCGATGCTCATCAAACTGGCCAGCGTGCGTAATACGGAGAAACTCGGCGACGCCGTCGCCTCGGCGCGGGAGGCCGGACGCAAGTACATCAACGTCGCCTCCCAGCTGCTTGCTGGCGAGGTGAAGTGAGCGGAGCCGTATGACGGAGAGTCGTTCCGGCGAAGCCGAGGTGTCGGCGCAGGCTGGCGTTGCCGCGGTGGAACGGACGGTCACGATCGTCAATCAGAAGGGTCTGCACGCCCGCGCCGCCGCCAAGTTCGTCAAGCTCGCCGCCCAGTTCGACGCCGCGATCACCGTCTCCAAGAAGGACAGCACGGTCTCCGGCGTCTCGATCATGGGACTTATGATGTTGGCGGCGTCGCCCGGGTGCCCGGTCGACATCCGCGCCACCGGGCGCCAAGCGCAAGAGGCCGTTGAGGCCCTCAGTGCCTTGGTCGCGGCAGGTTTCGATGAGAAGTGAGACCCCTCGGCGGTCGCGACGGCGCGGCGCCCGCCGTGCCGCCGGCGAGGGCGAGCGTGTGTTCGAAGGGCTTGGGGTCTCGCCCGGCATCGCGATCGGCCCGGCCCACCTGCACGAGGCGGGCGATGTTGCCGTGCCGGAGCACACGGTCGACGCCGACAAGGTTGAGGACGAACGCGACCGTTTCCGGGCAGCCGTCGACAAGTCGCTGCGCCAGCTCACCAAGCTCGGCTCGAAGAGCGCCAACCTGCCGCCCAACGTGGCGGAGGAGATCGGTTTCCTGCTCGACGCGCATATCCAGATGCTCTCGCACTCGCGGCTGGTTCGCGGCGTCGAGCGGCGTATCATGGAAGAACGCCTGAACGCGGAAGCCGCTGTCCAGGCGGAAATCGGCGCCATCGCCCAGGGCTTTGCGGCTATGGAAGACGCCTATCTCGCAGCGCGGGTGCAGGAGGTCCGCGAGGTCGGTACGCGCCTGATCCGCAATCTTACCCGGGTTCCCTACCAGGCGTTCAGGAACCTGCCCGAAGGGACCATCGTCGTTTCTGAGGAGATCACGCCGGCCGACACCGCGCTGATGGATCCCGAACGCCTCGCTGGTTTCTGCACCGTACTCGGTGGCGCTGAAGGGCATACCGCGATCATGGCGCGCGCCATGGGGCTGCCCGCCGTTCTGGGTGTCGCCGGCATCATCGGCACGGTGCGCACGCACGATGTGGTCATCATCGACGGAAGCTCGGGCAAGGTCATCGTCCGGCCGACCGCCGCCACGCTCGAAGCATATGAGCGTCGCCGCGTCGAGTTCGTGCGCGAGCAGCGGCAGCTGGCGCGCTTGGCGCGGCTTCCTGCGGTGACCCGCGACGGCGTCGAGGTGCGGCTCGACGTCAACATCGAGCTGCCGCGCGAAATCGAGCAGGCGCGTGCGGTTGGGGCGGCGGGAGTGGGGCTGCTACGCACCGAGTTCATGTTCATGAATCGCGACGATATACCCGACGAAGACGAACAGACGCGGCTGCTGCGCGAGATCGTCGAGGGCATGGGCGGCCGGCCGGTGACCATCCGCACGCTGGATGTCGGCGGCGAGAAGCTGGCCTCGGCGATCGGCGGTGACGCTGCGCCGGGGGCCAATCCGGCACTCGGCCTTCGGGCCATACGCCTCAGCCTTTCACGGCCGGAGCTGTTGGAGACGCAGCTTGCGGCGATCCTGCGTGCCGCTGAGCACGGTCCGGTGCGCATCCTGCTACCGATGATCGCCACAGTGGGTGAGGTGCGCGAAGTGCGGACCGTGCTGGCCAAGGTGGCACGTCGCTTGATGCGGCGCGGCGTCAAGCTTCCCGATCCGCTGCCACCGGTCGGTGCGATGATCGAGGTCCCCGGCGCGGCCCTCGCCGCCGATGCGCTGGCTCAGGTATGCGACTTCTTCGCCATCGGCACGAACGACCTGACCATGTACACGCTGGCTATCGACCGCGGCGACGAGCAGGTGGCTCATCTCTACAACCCGCTCCATCCGGCGGTGTTGCGGCTCATCCAATTCACCACCGAAGCGGCTTTGCGCAACCGAATTTCGATTAGCCTGTGCGGTGAGATCGCCGGCGATCCGCGCTATACCGCGCTGCTCCTGGGCCTGGGCATCCGCGAGCTGTCCATGTCGCCGATCAAGCTGCCGCGGATCAAGCAGCGCGTCCGTTCGCTGGCTCTCGAGGCGGCCTCGACGCGCGCCCGTAGCATCATGGACCAGTCCGATCAGGCGCGAATCTCGGCGCTGCTCGACGACTTCAACGCGTTGCGCTGAGCGCCCCAATGGCGGCGGATCCCAAAACCCCCGCAGTCGATCTGCCCGAGCCGAAAGCGCCCGCCGAAAGCCAGCAATTCCGCTTTGTGCACAAGGTGTCAGCGTTCCTGGCTCCTACTTCTCTCCGGCGGCCGACACCGGCGAGGCGACCTTCTACGTGCCTCTCGGCGACGTGCAGGGAGTTCTGACCCTGCCGCAGCTGGCCTCGGCCTTCAATCTGGCCGGAACGGCAGACGGCGAACTGCTAAACGTCGTCCGGAAGGGGCTAGCCTTCGTCAAACGCATCCATCCTGGCGATTCGATACCCAGCGAGTTGCTCGACGGCTCCGCATCGTGGAGCGTTGACGATCGCCATCGGGTGATCGCCGAAAGCCGGCTGCGGGTGCAACTTGGCACCTGGATGGCGGGCAAGGAAGCAAGTGCCCGCGACGTGACGGACCTGTTGAAGCTGGCGAACGATCCGGAGATCCGGGACAAGATGCAGGAAGCGATCACCACGATTGCGGAACGGCTTGGCCTCGGACGCGCGCGCCGGGTCGAGGTTCTCGATCGCGTCGACCGGCTGGCACGCGAGCTCAGCTACATCGAGGCGCTGCGCGACCGCTTTGCGGCCGTGAAGATGATCGTCATGAAGCTCGGGCAGCTCGCCGCCCTCTACGGGCCGGAGCGCGGTTTCTCCGAGGAAATCCGGCGGGTTCTCGTTCTTATGCGCAAGCCGATGGCCGAGTTCGAGGGCATCTTCGTCCAGATCGACGGGCAAACAAGCGAGATAGTTAGTGTTTTAGGAAATTTTGAGAGACAAATTGGATTTATTCGGGAGACGCGCGACACTCTGCATAGTAAATTTATGCCTTGGGACGGCCTAATCGGCCGGTGGCAGGATCTTGCGGTGGAAATAGGCACGCCAGCCGAGGCCCTTCTGCGGGCGACCTACCGCTTCATGGCGCGCCACTTTTCCCAGGATGAGAACTGGACTTTGCAGTATGGGGGGCAGCCCAACAGACCGAGCCGGTAGACGGTTCATTAAGGATCGTCCCGTATTAGTCATAAGGCGTAGGCGTGATTGGGCCACCGGCATGGCGCCGGCGGTAAGCTAGGATCTTGAGATGTCGGACACGGCTGAAACTCTTGAGCAACCAAGTGCCGGCGAAAAGCCAGCGCCGACCGCACTGCCCGAGCCGCGTAAGGCCGCTAAGCCGACGCATTTCACGTTCGAGCATGCCGTATTCAGCGTCAAGGAAGCCTATTTCAGCCTGTCGCCGATCTCCGGTGATCCGGTCTACAACGTGCCGCTCGGTGACGTCCGCGCGACGCTGCCGATCGATACAGTGGCGGGTTCCTTTCAGATCAAGCAGTCGTCTCCCGACGCGGATCTGCTGCAGGTGGTGAAGCGCAGCCTCAAATTCGTCAAGGAGATTCGCCCGGGGGATTCGATCCCCAGCGAGCTGCTAGACGGCAGCGCTTCGTGGAAGGTGGAGCCCCATCACCGCGAGATCGCTCATG
Source organism: Alphaproteobacteria bacterium (assembly GCA_016869415.1). Classification (GTDB taxonomy): domain Bacteria; phylum Pseudomonadota; class Alphaproteobacteria; order CACIAM-22H2; family CACIAM-22H2; genus VGEI01. The sequence continues at coordinate 1,466 of VGEI01000023.1, read as the reverse complement.
CCCGAATCACGGTGCAACTCGTCTCGTGGATGAGCGGCAAAGCATTGGAATCCGTCGATGCTGCGGAGCTCGAATCCATTGCCAGCATGCCGGAGACGAAGAAAAAGGTGCAGGAGGCGTTCGAGGTGATGGCCGAAAAGCTCGGGCTCGGCCTTGAGCGCAAGCAGGAAGTCATAGCGAAGATCGAGGAGCTGGCGCGCGAGCTGTCCTACATTGAGGCCCTGCGCGAGCGAGCGGGAAAGATTCAGAAGCTTTATGCGAACTTCGCCGCGCTCATGGGCGTCTACAAGCGCGAGCGGAGCATTCTCGAGGATGTCAAGCGCGTGCGCATCCTGATGAAGAAGCCGGTCGACGACATCGTCAGTATCTTCGAGCAGATTGACGGCAATACCGGCGAGATCCTTACGACGATGAAGAAGTTTCCGGGCCAAATCAAATATATCCGGGAAATGCGCGATGACTTGCATCACCGCTTCATGAGATGGGACGGATTGCTCGAGCAGTGGTCGGGGGTCATTATCGAGCGCAGCGCCCATCTTGATCGTCTGACCCGTGTCACGTATCAATTTGCTGCTCGGCACTTCCCCCTCGATAGTGAGTGGGGCCTTCAGCGCTAAGTCCGCCTGCGATGGTACGCGGCTGATGGCGATGGAGGGCGTCAGGTGAAGAGGGAGCATGGCTGAACCACTGGGAGTTTCGCCGTCGAGCGACGGTGCTTCAGGCGTGGCGGCTGAAGCCCAGGCGGCCGCGGCACCGGCCGACGGCGCGGCGCCGGCGGTCGAAGCCGAGACGAGCATTCCTGAGCCCAAGAAGGCTACCCAGCCGACGCATTTCGCCTTCGAGCACGCCGTCTTCAAGGTGAAGGAAGCGGTGTTCACGCTGTCGCCGACAAGTGGCGAACCGACCTACAATGTACCGCTGGGTGAAGTGCGTGCTGCGTTGCCGATCGATCTCGTAATCGGCTCGTTCGGCGTCGCCAAGGACTCGCAGGACGCTGAGCTGCTCAAGATCGTCAAACGCGGCCTGAAGTACGTCAAGGAGATTCGCCCGGGCGATTCGATCCCTTCGGAGCTTCTCGATGGCTCGGCATCGTGGACGGTCGAGCCGCACCACCGCGAGCTGGCCAAGGCGCGGGTGGCGCTGCAGTTCGCCTGGTCGAAGGAAGGCAAGTCCATCGATTCGGTCGATCGCGCCGAGTACGAGCAGCTTGCTTCGCTGCCTGACAACCAGAAGAAGCTCCAGGAAGCCTATGTAACCCTCGCCGAAAAGCTCGGGTACGGGCGTGAGCACAAGGGCGAGCTGGTCGGCCGCGGTGACGAGCTCGCACGCGAGTGGACCTACATCGAGGCGCTGCGCGAGCGTTTCGGGAAGATCCAGAAGCTTTACGCCGGCTTTGCCACGCTGCGGCCTATCTACAAGCGAGAGCGCGCGATCCAGGAAGACATCATCCGCATCCGCTATCTGAT
>VGEI01000022.1 GCA_016869415.1 Alphaproteobacteria bacterium | reverse complement strand
TAACGCTTTCGCCCATATTTGGAGGGTAATCAACAATGCCCCCGAGGGGGCTTTGGAGACCCGAAAATGGCAGATTATCAGAGCCCGTATCTCACTCGCACGGCCGAGCAGACGGCACTCCTCGACGAGGGCCTGCGCTCGCACATGCTGCGGGTCTACAACTACATGGCGTCGGGCGTGCTGCTCAGCGGCATCGTCGCCTATGTGGTGGCCAACACGGCCCTGGCCGGAATCATCTTCGGCACGCCGCTCAAGTGGGTGGTGATGCTGGCCCCGCTGGCCTTCATCCTGGTGCTGAGCTTCGGCATCCATAAGCTGTCGTTCTTCTCGGCGCAGGCGCTCTACTGGGTGTTCTGTGCCCTGATGGGCGCCTCCTTGGCCTCGATCCTGCTCGTCTTTACGGGAGCAAGCGTAGCCCGGGTGTTCTTCATCACCGCCGCCATGTTCGCCGGCACCAGCCTCTACGGCTACACGACCAAGGCGGACCTGTCGAAGTTCGGCTCGTTCCTGATGATGGGGCTGATCGGCATCGTCATCGCCAGCGTGGTGAACATCTTCGTCGCCAGTTCGGCACTGCAGTTCGCCATCTCCGTGATCGGCGTCCTGGTGTTCGTCGGCCTCACCGCCTACGACACGCAGCGCATCAAGGAGGAGTACTACGAGGGTCACGACCACGAGACGACGAGCAAGATGGCGCTCATGGGCGCACTCTCGCTCTACCTCAACTTCGTGAACCTGTTCAGCATGCTGATGAACCTGATGGGCTCGCGCGACGAATAAGCGCAGACCTCAGCATCCAGACGATCGAACCCCGGAGGTGCAAGCCTCCGGGGTTTTTCTTTGCCTGTGCCGTCCCCTACCAGCCGATGGCCTTGGGCAGCCAGAGCGCGATGCCAGGGAAGTAAAAGACCAGCACCAGCGCCAGGATCTGCATCGCCACGAACGGGACAATGCCGCGGTAGATGTCCCCGGTGGCCACCTCGGGTGGGGCGACGCCACGCAGGAAAAACAAGGCCCAGCCGAAAGGCGGCGTCAGGAACGAGGTCTGCAGGTTGACGCAGATCAGCGCCGCCAGCCAGACGAGATCGACGCCGGCCTGGATGAAGACCGGCAGGAAGAGCGGCACGGCGATATAGGAGATCTCGATCCACTCGATGAAGAAGCCAAGCACGAAGATGATGAACATGAGGAACCAGATGTCCGCCGCGGTTCCCCCGGGCAGGAAGGCGAAGAAGTCGTGAACCAGCTTCTCGCCCTGCAGGCCGCGGAAGGTGAGCGCAAAAACCTGGGCGCAGATCAGGATGAACATCATCATCGCGGTGATCTTGGTCGTGGTCTGCACGGTGTCTTTGAGCACCTGCCAGGAGAAGCGCCGGCCGATAATGATGACGACGATGGCACCGAGTGCGCCCATCGAGGCCGCCTCGGTGGGGGCGGCGACGCCGCCAATGATCGATCCAAGCACCGCACCGACCAGGGCGAGCGGAGGCAGGACGACACGCAGCATCTTGGCCGCAAGATCGCCGCGCGACAGCATGGCGCGCTCCTCAGCGGAGACCGCCGGCACCATTGACGGCCGCACGATGCCCAGCCCGAGAATGTAGAGGCAGTAGATGCCGGCCAGCATCAGGCCGGGGATCATCGCCGCGGCAAATAGCGTGCCCACCGACTCGTTCAGGATGTCGGCCAGGAGGATGAGGATCAGGCTGGGCGGGATGATCTGGCCGAGGGTACCCGAGGCGCAGATCGTGCCGCAGGCCAGCCCTTTGTCGTAGCCGCGGCGCAACAACGTCGGCAGGGTGAGCAGCCCGAGCGTCACGACGGTGGCTCCCACGATGCCGGTGGTCGCGCCCATCAGCACGCCGACGGCAATGATGCCCACGCCGAGGCCGCCACGCAGATTCCCTGCGGCATGGCCGATGACCTCCATGAGATCTTCGGCCAGTTTGGACTTCTCCAGCATCACGCCCATGAAGACGAAGAGCGGCATGGCGATCAGCGTGTAGTTCGTCACCACGCCGAAGATGCGGTTGGGCAGCAGATTGAAGAGCAGAGGCCCGAAACCGAGATAGCCGAAGACGAAGCCGGCAGCGGCCAGGGTCAGCGCCACCGGGATGCCGGCCATCAGCAGGACGAAGAACGAGACCAGCATCAGGATGGCGAGAATCTCGTTGGCGGGCATCAGCCGGCCCTCCGCCAGACATGGTAGCTGCGGATCGCCTCGGCCAGCGACTGGACGAAGAACAGGGCAAAGCCGAGCGGTATGAGCGCCTTAAGGATATAGCGCGCCGGGATGCCGCCAGGATTGGCCGAGCCCTCGCTCATGCTCCACGATTGGCCGACGTAGTTCCACGACAGTCGTATCACCAGCACCGAAAGAAGCATCGCCAGGATCGCGGCGATGAGGTTGACCAAGGCCTTGGTCTTCGGAGAGAACGTGTCATAGAGCACGTCGACGCGCACATGCTCGCCATGACGCAAGGCATACGACATGCCGAACAGGCAGATCGGCGCCATCAGGTGCCATTCGAGCTCCTGCGCCCACACCGACCCGTAGGAGAACCCGTATCGCAGCAGCACGTTGCTGCCCATGACCACCGCAAGGGCAAACGACGACCATGCGGTGATGCGGCCGACGACATCGATGAAGCTATCGATGCCGCCGGCCAGCTTCTCTCCCCCCGTCACCCTCAGCCGCCCGCGCGGATCTTGTTGTGGTAGACGGTCTCGCTGTAGCCCGCCCAGGCATCGTACTTGGCCTTGTAGGCCATGTACGAGTCGTGGACCTTCTTGGTCACCGGATCGCGGGCCACGGCCTCGGCCAGGATTTTCTCGTTGGCGTCGCGCAGCGCCTTGACCACCGCATCCGGCAGCGGCGCAGCGATGACGCCCTGATTTTTGATCAGATCCTCCATCGCCTCGGCGTTGTTCTTCTGGCACCACGCTTCGGAGATGGCGTTGCACGCAGCGCAGGCGTTCTCGACGATCGCCTTGAGATCGGCCGGCAGCCGGGCCCACGCAGCCTTGTTGACGATCAGCTCCGACGCCGTCGCTGTCTCGTGCCAGCCGGTCGTGTAGTAGTACTTGGCGGCGCGATGCAGGCCGAGTTGCCGATCAAGGAAGGGTCCGACGAATTCGGCCGCGTCGATGACTCCGCGCTCCAGCGCCGGGAAGATCTCCCCCGCCGGCAGCAGGCGGACGTCGACGCCCAGCGCCTGATAGACGCGCCCGGCGAGACCGGGGATGCGCATTTTGACGCCGCGGAAATCCTCGACTTTCTCGATCGGCTTCTTGAACCAGCCGGTCATCTGCACGCCGGTGTTGCCGCAAAGGATCGGGTAGAGATTGAAGCGGTCGTAGACCTCGCGCCACAGTGCAGCGCCGCCGCCGTCGTAGTACCAGCCGTTGAAGCCCTGGAAGTTGAGCCCGAAGGGTACCGCCGTAAAGTATTGTGCCGCGAAGCTCTTGCCGGTCCAGAAATAGGCGTTGGCATAGTTCATCTCGACCGTGCCGGCCGACACCGCGTCGAAGCCTTCGCCGGCCGGGATCAACTCGCCCGCGCCGAAGAACTGGATCTTGATGCGGCCGTTCGACATCGCCTCGATGCGGCTGATCAGGTCTTTGGCGCTGCCCGGGCCGGTCGAATAGAACGCGGCATTCGGCCCGTAGAAGCTGGTCATCTTCCAGTTGAACGTGGTCTGGGCGGTGACCACCGCCGGCGCTGCGAGCGTACCGGCCGCACCTGCAGTCGCGGCGCTGAGAAACTGACGACGCTTCATGAAATCCTCCCTCCGTTGACACCGAGGACTAAAGACGACACCTCAGGCGCAAGGTTCATGCCATGCGCGATATGTTCTGATTCAAATGTCGGTGGTCCGCCCCGTCCCGTTTAGCGTCTTTCGTTGACCAACCCGCCGACCGCCTCGCTTATTCCGTAGGCAGGCGATGGTCCCTGATTAAATCAGATGCAGCGGCCGCCGTCGACTTCGAGGGCGACACCGGTGATGAAATTTGCCTCATCGCTGGCCAGGTAGAGTGCCGCGTTGGCGATGTCCTCGGGCGTCGACAGGCGCCCGATGGGGATGGAGGCTTGAAACCTGGCGCGGTTCTCCGGCGTGTCCGCGCCCATGAAATCGCCGAGCATGCCGGTGATGCCGGCGACCGGGCAGAGGCAGTTGACGCGGATCTTCTCGGGCGCCAGCTCGGCGGCCATCGACTTGGTCATGGTGATCACAGCACCCTTGCTGGCGTTGTACCAGGTGAGGCCGGGCCGCGGCCGCAGGCCGGCCGTCGAAGCCGTGTTGATGATCGAACCCCCGCCCTGCCGGCGCATCAGCGGGATGACCTCGAGTGCTGCGAGATAGATCGCCTTCACATTGACCGCGAAGATCTTGTCGAACATCTCCTCGGGCACGTTGAGCATCGGCTGGTTCTTGTGGGTAACGCCGGCATTGTTGACCAGGACGTCGACGCGTCCGAACTCGCCATTTGCGGTCGCCACCACCGCCTTGACGTCGGCCCGTTTCGAGACATCGCCACCGACATAGACCGCCTTGCCACCCTGCTGCCTTATTTCCTCGGCCACGCGCTGGCCGCCGCTGGCATTGAGATCGTTGACCACCAGCCTGGCGCCCTCGGCGGCGAAGCGCCGTGCCATGCCTTCACCGAAGCCCGAGCCACCCCCGGTGACGATCGCCACCTTGTCCTTGAGACGCATCCTGTTCCCCATTAGCCGTGTTTCACCGCGACTGTCTTGAGCGCGGCAAAGCCGTGCAGCGCCTCGAAGCCCTTCTCGCGGCCGAAGCCCGAGCGCTTGACGCCGCCGAAGGGCAGTTCGACACCGCCACCCGCGCCGTAATTGTTGACGAAGACCTGGCCGGCCTTGAGGCCGCGGGCGAAGCGCAGCTGGCGTGCGCCGTCGGCCGTCCAGACGCTGGCCACCAACCCGTATTCGGTGCCGTTGGCGATGGCCAGGGCCTCGGCCTCGTCGCGAAACGGTGTCGCTGCCAGCACCGGGCCGAAGACTTCCTCCTGTGCCAGCACGTGCTGCGGCGGCACGTCGCCGACCAGGGTCGGCAGCACGTAGTAGCCGCCGGGCGGCGTATTCGGCGCCATCCGCCCTTGCGCGCACGATTTGAGGCCGTCCTTCCTGGCGCGGTCGAGGTAACCCTCGACCCGCTGCTTCTGCTGCTTGTTGATCACCGGGCCGAGATCAAGATCCATATCGGACGAGCCGACCTGTAGCCTGGAGAAACGGTCCGCCACCTGATCCATCACCCGGTCGTAGGCGCTGCGTTCGACCACCAGCCGGCTGCCGGCCGAGCAGGTCTGGCCGGCATTCTGGATGATCGCCCCGACCAGGAAGGGCAGTGCGGCGTCGAGATCGGCGTCGGCAAAGACCACCTGCGGCGATTTGCCGCCCAGCTCCATGGTCACCGGCTTGTTGTGCTTCGCTGCTGCTGCCTGAACGAGCGCGCCGGTTTCCGGCGAGCCGGTAAAGGAGATGTGGTCGATGCCGGGGTGTGCGGCGAGCGCCGCACCCGCATCCTCGCCATAGCCGGTGACGATGTTGATCGCACCCGGTGGGAATCCGACCTCGAGCGACAGTTCTCCGACCTTGAGCACGCTGAGGCAGGCGTCCTCGGCCGGTTTGATCACCGTGGCGTTGCCCACGGCCAGGGCTGCGCCGAGCGAGCGGCCGAGAATCTGCGCCGGGTAGTTCCACGGGATGATGTGCGCGGTGACACCGAGCGGCTCCCAGAAGGTCATGACCGAGTAGCCGTCGAGATACGGAATCGTGTGCCCGTGCAGCTTGTCGGCCGAGCTTCCGTAGAACTCGAAATAGCGCGCCAGCGCTACGATGTCGGCCTTGGCTTGCTTGAGCGGTTTGCCGGTATCCATCGCCTCGAGCTTCGCGAGGACTTCCGCGTCGTCCTGCACGGCGCGCGACAGCTTGAGCAGCAGCCGTCCGCGCTCCAGCGCCGTCATGCGGCCCCAGGGGCCGTCGAGGGCGGCACGCGCAGCGCGCACCGCCGTATCGATGTCGTTCGCCCGGCCGTTGGCGATGCGCGTAAACTCCTCGCCGTCGCTCGGGTTGATCACCGGAATGGAGCCGGCCGGGGCATCGAGCCAGCGGCCGCCGATCAGCAGTTTCGGCGGCGGTAGGGCAATGGTCATGGCAGCGTTTCCTCGGGGATTTCCTGCCAGTGTATCCGCTCGCCCGGCCATGGCCAACCGCGCGCTCGCTGCCGCGCCGTTGCTGTGCTACCAAGCGCGCCGATGTCGATTCACTATCGCGTCCCGCTCGCGCTGGCCGTTCTGCTCTGGCTCGCCGTCACCGTCGTAGGCCTCGCCCTGCGCCCGTTGCTGCCGGTCGACGAAACCCGTTATCTCGCCGTGGCCTGGGATATGTGGCAATCGGGGCGCTACCTCGTGCCGCACCACAACGGCGTTGAGTACCATCACAAGCCGCCGCTCCTCTTCTGGCTGATCAATCTTGGCTGGGCGCTGTTCGGCGTCAGCGAGACCTGGGGCAGGCTGGTGGCGCCGCTCTTCGGTCTCGGCTGCCTGCTGCTGACCGCAATGCTGGCGCGGCTGCTGTTTCGCGAGCAGCCCGCGGTTGCCGGCACGGCGCCGCTGATCCTGGCTGGTGCGGCGTTTTTCGCGTTGTTCACCTCCCTGACCTTCTTCGACACGCTGGTGGCGTTCTTCACCTTGCTGGGACTGATCGGCGTGTGGCGGGCGGCCCACGGCGACGAGAAACGGGGCTGGCTGCTTTATGCGCTGGCGCTGGGCCTCGGCATCCTGGGCAAGGGGCCAGTGCAGCTGCTCGACCTGGCGCCGGCACCCTTGTTGGCGCCGCTCTGGATGGCCGCGCGGCCGGTCTCGTGGCGGCGTTGGTACGGCTGTTTCGCGCTGGCGGTGCTGGGTGGTGCGGCGATCGGGCTCGCCTGGGCAGTGCCGGCGGCACTGAGCGGCAGCCGCGAGTTCGCCTACATGCTGTTCGTAGGCCAGTCGACCAAGCGCGTGGTCGAGGCGACCTGGCACGAGCGGCCCTTCTGGTGGTACGTGCCGCTTTCCTTCGGGCTGCTGTTCCCCTGGCTGTGGTGGCTGGCCTCATGGCGCAGTCTGAAGGCGCGCGAGCCGTGGCGCGAGCCCGGAACGCGTTTCTGCCTCGCCGTCTTGGTCCCGGTGTTCCTCGCCTTCTCGGCCATCAGCGGCAAACAGCCGCACTATCTGCTGCCTTTGATCCCGGTTTTCGCTCTGCTGCTGGGACGCCTGCTGGTCGGCGTCACGGATGCGCGCTGGCAGCGCCTGCCGCCGGTTGTGCTGCTTGCTGGCCTCGGCTTCGCCTTTATCGCTCTCACGCTGTTTGCCGGTCCGGTCGAGGCGCGCTGGCGCCGCCTCGCCGACATCCTGCCGCTGCCGACCGGCGCCGCGGTCGCCGGCGTCGTGCTGGTCGGCACCGCCGTCTGGCTGGCCGTCGATCGTCCGCGAAGTATCGTGTTCCGCGTCGCCAGCTTCAGCCTGGCGACGGCAGCGTTCATCGTGGCCCTGCATATCGCGCTGCAGCCCTGGCTGAGCGCGCGCTTCGACCTGAGCCGCATTGCCGCCGAGCTGGTGGTGGCCGAAGCGGCAGGCCGTCCGGTCGCACAGACCACCGACTATCACGGCCAGTATCACTTCAGCGGACGGCTGACGCGACCTATCGCCGCCCTCACCAAGGATGACGTGCTGGCTTGGGCGCGGGCGAACCCCGGCGGCCTGGTCGTCGATTATCGCCGCGACGACCCGGCGACCTATCTGGCGCTACCGCCCTTTTCCTACGGCTATCGCGGACGCTACGTGGTGATCTGGCCGGCGGCCGAGGTCAATACGCACGGCCGCGCGCTGTTTGCCGATCGCTGACCGGTCAGCGCCGGCCACGCAGCGCCGAGGGGGTGTTGGGCAGCGGCTGCGCCGCGATTTTCTTGAGCGGCGGGTACTGAGCCAGCAGGCCGGCGCACTCGCCCATCTCTTCGACGTCCCGGAACATCGGCACGCCGGCCTTCTCCATGGTCGCGAACCACTCGGCGCTACCCGGCAACGTTCCCATCATGCTGTGCATGAAGGGCACCTTCACTTTGGGCACGAGGCTGGCCAGCCGCGCGATCACAGGTGCAGGATCGACCATGAACGGCACGACATGCATGCCCAGGATGGCGTCGAAATGGCCTCCGCCATGGCGGATGGCGGATTCGAGCGTGAAGCCGAAACGATCCTCACGCGCGTCGGCCAGCAGATCGAGCGGATTGGCTACCGAGGCTTCAGGGGGGAAATTGCCGCGCAGTTCGCCGGCCATGGCTGGTGGCAGATCGACGAGATCCAGCCCGACGCGGTCGGCGCAGTCGCTGGCGATCACGCCGGGGCCGCCGGAGTTGGAAAGGATGAGCACGCGCCTGCCCATGCCCTGCGGGAAGAATCCGAAGCCCTTGGCCGCCAGAAGCATGCCGCGCAGGCTGCGCACGCGGATCATGCAGCACTCGACCGCAAAGGCGGAGATCGCCTCATCCGTATTGGCGACGGCGCCGGTATGGGCGCTGGCGGCACGCGCCCCGGGCCTGGTCGCACCGCCCATCAGCATCACCACCGGCTTCTCGACCGCCACCTTGCGGGCCACGCGCCGGAAGCGATCCGGGTCCTCAAGCGATTCGATATAGAGCAGGACAGCCGTGCAGCGCGGGTCGCTGCCGAGATACTCAAGGTAGTCCTCGACGCCGAGCTGCGTGGCGTTGCCGACCGAGACCACCGTGCCCAGGGCCAGCGGCGTGCGGTTGGCGGCCGAAACCGCTTCCTCGGCAATCGCCCCCGATTGCGAGATCAGGGCGATACCGCCGCCGGGCGGCAGGTCACGCAGAAAAGTGGCGCCGAAGCGCTTGCCCTCCGGCAGGTGGATGATGCCGGCGCAGTTCGGCCCGGCCACCGTCAGGTCATCTTCGGCGATGAGCTGACGCAGCTCGGCGTCGCGGGCCTTGCCGGCCTCACCGGCCTCGGCAAAGCCGCCGGGTAGGATGAGGAAGTTGCGGTGTCCGGTGGCGATGGCCTCGCGCAGCGCGTCGAGGATCTGCTCCGGGCGGATGACCACAACGCAGAGCTCGCAAGGCTCACCCGCCTCGCGCAGGCTACGGTGCATGGCGAGGCCGAAAGCAGTTCCTCCCTTGGGATTGATCGGCGCGATGTGCCCGGGGTAGGTGCTCTTGCGCAGCATCTGCAGCACGGCGCCGCCCGACGAGGTGGGCCGCTCGCTCGCCCCGAGAATGGCCACCGAGTCCGGTGCGAAGAAGGGCTTGAGGTTGCGCGCCATGACGATCAGCGCACCGCGATATTGGACAGCAATGCGAAAACCCGCTCGCGATCGGCCGGCGACAGACCGGCGGCGATGCGCGCCTCGTGCGCCTCGAGATGCGGCAGGAAGCGCTGGATCAGTGCCGTGCCCCCCGGTGCCAGCTCCAGCGCATGGGCGCGGCGGTCAGTGGCGCAGGCCGCGCGGCGAACCCAGCCGCGGCGCTGCAGCCGGTCGATCAGCGGCACAACAGAGGAACGATCGATGCCCAGCGCGTTGCCCAGCTCGCTCTGGCTCAGCCCCTTGTTCGCCTCGATGAGCAACAGCGCACCGAGCTGACCGGGCGTCAGCCCGAATTCCTTCATCTCGGTGGCGAAGTCCTGGAAGACGCGGACCTGAGCGCGGCGCAGGGCGTAACCGAGCAGCTTCTCCAGCCGGCCGAGCAGCAGCGGCGCGCGGCCGCGGGTGCGTGGCGCGTCATCCGTCGGTTCCTCCCGCCGGGCCGGGGCATCGCGCATCTCGGTCACCTCCCGCCCCCGTTTTGTTTGATTAACTAACAATCCAGCCGGCCACCTTAGTGTACGACCCGGGCGCTCGCCAAGCCGCCTTGGATAGCCAATCAGACATATTGTTTGATAATCAAACAATCGTCGGATATCATACTGGGAGTTCCATGAGCTTCAGCGTTTCTGTCCGCCAGTTTGAGGCGCCGCTCCCGGTCGAGATGGGCCAGACCATCCTCGAAGCGGCCCTGGCACGCGATCTCCCTTACCCACACGGCTGCCGCTCCGGCAATTGCGGAGCCTGCAAGTCAGAGCTGATCTCGGGCGAGGTCGAGATGTCGCCCTATTCGGACTTCGCCCTCACCGAGGCGGAGAAGAACAACGGCCTAATCCTCGCCTGCCGCGCCGTGCCGTGGTCCGACTGCGAAGTGAAGTTCCTCGAGGCCGACGAGACGGTCGCGCATCCCCTGCGCCACATGCAGTGCCGGGTGGTCGATCTTGCCGCCATGACCCACGACATCCGCCGTATCTGCCTCGAGGTCAAATCCGGCGGCCCTTACACGTTCTCGGCGGGCCAATACGCCAGTCTCGAATTTCCCGGCCTGCCGGCGCGCGACTACTCGATGGCCAACCGGCCGGGCGAGACGACGCTCGAATTCCATATCCGTCTGCTGCCTGGCGGCGCGGTGACGCCATTTGTCTCGCAGACGCTCAAGGTCGGCGACCGGGTGAAGGTCATCGGCCCTTACGGCACCTCGTATCTGCGCGAGAAGCACAGCGGTCCAATCATCGCTCTGGCCGGCGGTTCTGGCCTAGCACCGATCAAATCGATCGTCGACCAGGCTCTCGACATCGGCTGCAAGCAGCCGATCCACCTCTATCTCGGTGTGCGCGACGAGCGCGATCTCTACCTTGAGGACTATTTTCGCGAGCGGGCGGCAGCGCATCCCAATCTGAGCTTCACGCCCGTGCTTTCCGAGCCGAGCAGCGCGACCGCACGGCGCACCGGTTTCCTGGCCGATATCGTCAGGCAGGATTTCGACGGCGTCGATGGCGCCAAGGCCTATCTCGCCGGCCCGCCGGTCATGGTCGAAACGGCCGTCAGCGCGCTTGAAGCGTTGGGCATCCGCAAGCAGGATTGCCATGCCGACGCGTTCTATACCGAGGCGGACAAGGCCCGCCTCAGCCAGAAAGTTCCGACATGAGCGATGCGCTTCTCACCGGCCGCGTGGCCCTGGTCACCGGCGCCGCCCAGGGCATCGGCAAGGCGATTGCCGAAGTTCTGGTGCAGCGCGGGGCACGCGTTGTTCTCGCCGATCCCGGCACCGGGATTGACGGCAGTGGGGCCGACCCGAAGCTGGTCGAGGCCGTGGCGAAAAAGATCGGCGACGGTGCCGCCGCCTTCGGCGACAGCATCGCTACCCCGTCAGGCGCCGCCGCCGCGGTCGATCTGGCCGTGCGCAGGTTCGGCGGCCTCGACATCGTGGTCAACAATGCCGCGATCCTGCGCGATGCCTTCATCTTCAAGCTCGAGCCGCGCGACTGGGAGGCCGTGCTGCGCACCAACCTCACCGGTGCTGCGTTGGTCACGGCGGCAGCGGCCGCGGTACTGCGCGACAATGCCAAGGCCAATCGCGGTGCCACACCCTATGGCTGGGGCCGCATCGTCAATATCGGCTCGACCGCCGGGTTCTACGGTAATTTCGGCCAGGTCAGCTACGCCAGCGCCAAAGCCGGACTGCTGGGCCTGACCCGCGTCACCGCCCTCGACATGAGCCGTTCCGGCGTCACCGCCAACCTCGTGGCCCCCTTCGCCGCTACCCGTGTCACCGAGACGATAAAGCCGCAGAACGATGCCCAGGCGCAGTACAAGGCGCGCGCCCTGTCCGTGTCGCCGAAGCACGTCGCCAATTTCGTAGCTTTCCTTTGCTCGCCGGCGGCACAGAAGATCAGCGGCCAGGTCTTCGGCATCCGCGCCCGCGAGGTGTTCCTGTTTCAGCAGCCGCGGCCCGTTGCCCGCATCGTCAACGGTGCAGGCGAGTGGACCAATGACGATCTCGCTGCCGCTGTTCAGCAGTCCTTCGCCGCGAATTTCACCCCGCTGACGACCGATCTGGAATCGTTCAGCTCCGAGCCCATCGTGTGACAGGGAGAATTCCCATGACCGACAAGAGCAAACTCCAGGTCAAGACCGTCGAGGAGCTGAAGAAGCAGCCGGAGGAGTATCAGGTCGCCTGCGCCAAGCTAGTGGTCAGTCACGCTATCAACGAGCTCTATGGCGCCCGCGCCTTCGATGAGCCGGCTGTCGCGCTGGCCCCGCATCCCTACGCCAAGTGGCTGACCTGCCGTGTGGCCATGGAGGAATACGGCCACCATGTGCGCTTCTTCGAGCTCGGCCGCGAGATGGGTATCGCCGACGACAAGATGATTCCCGAGAAAACTTCCAAGCGGCCCCTGTCGATCTTCGACTTCCCGCTCAAGACCTGGGAGGAGTTCGTCGCCATCAAGCTGCTGGCCGACCTGGCGGAGATCCTGCAGGTCGAGGATCTGCTCCACTGCACCTTCCACCCGTTGCGCAACCTGGCGCGCATGACCATGCCCGAGGAGCGTTTCCACGCCCAGTTCGGCCTCGATTTCGGCGCCGAACTGGTCAAGACCCCGGAGGGCAAGAAGACGCTGCAGCAGGCGGTCAACAAGGTCTTCCCGACCATGCTGGCGTTCTTCGGCGGCGCCAAGTCCAAGAACAACGAGATCTTCCGCAACTGGGGAATCAAGCTGCGGACCAACGAAGAGATGCGCGCCGACTACATCAACCGGGCGCGCGAGGCCGCCGGCAAGATCGGCCTGACCTTGCCGGACGTCGCGACCGCCGCCGCTTAGGGATAGGATCGGCCCATGGACGCCCAACCGACCCGCACCCCCGAACGCGAGGCCTATTACCGGAAGATCGATGCCAGCAACCTGGCGCCGCTCTGGGAGGTCATCCGCGGTCTGATCCTCAAGGAGCCGCGTTCGCCGGCCCAGCCGGCGATGTGGCGCTATGACGCCGTGCGGCCGTACATCATGGAAGCTGGCACTCTGATCACCGCCAAGGAAGCGGAGCGCCGCGTCCTGGTCCTCGAGAATCCCGGCTTGCGCGGCCAGTCGAAGATCACCAACACGCTCTACGCCGGGCTGCAGTTGATCTTGCCGGGTGAGGTGGCGCCGGCCCATCGCCACAGCCAGTCGGCCCTGCGCTTTATCGTCGAAGGTCGCGGCGCCTACACCGCCGTCGACGGCGAAAAGAGCATCATGGCGCCGGGCGATTTCGTCATCACCCCGTCGTGGACCTGGCACGACCATGGCAATGACAGCCAGGAGCCGATGGTCTGGATGGACGGGCTCGACGTGCCTTTGGTCGGCCTGCTCGACGCCCAGTTCGCCGAAGGCTATCCCGAAGACCGGCAGCCGCTCGGCCGCCCCACCGGCGACGCGCTGGCCCGCTATGGCTCCGGCCTGATGCCGCTCGGCTACGAGACCCAGTCGATCACCTCGCCAGTGTTCAATTATCCCTATGCGCGCACGCGCGAGGCGCTGGAGACCATGCGCCGGGCCGAGGAATGGGACCCCTGCCACGGCCTCAAGCTGCGTTATGTGAACCCGGTCGATGGCGGCTACGCCATGCCGACTATCGGCACCTTCATGCAGCTCCTGCCCAAGGGCTTCAAGACTGTTCCCTACCGCTGCACCGACGGTACGGTGTTCTCGGTCGTCGAAGGCACCGGCCGCACGATCGTCACCGATAGTGCCGGCAAAACTCACTCATACGCCTGGGGCCAACGCGACACACTGGTAGTGCCGAGCTGGCTCTGGCACCGGCACGAGGCTGACGGCGACGCCGTGCTGTTCAGCTTCTCCGACCGTCCGGCGCAGGCGAAGTTAGGCCTGTGGCGCGAGATGCGGGGCAACGAGGCGAGCATGCCGGCGGGTCGCGCCTGACCGACCTTTCATCTGTCACGCGCTTTGCCCGCTCGCTCGGCGCAGCCTCGTGGTTTGCCGCCGTCGGCCAGCCCTTGACCGACGGCGAGGCGCGCGAGGCGCTCGACTACCTCGCAGCACTCGATCTCGGCACGGAGATCGTCGCGGTGTCCGACTGGCGTACCGCCGAGGCGAAGACCCGCGATCCGGCCTGGAACGCCCGATGGTGGAACGCGGAGGAGAAGGAGCGGCTCGTCCTGCTCCAGCGCGCCGGGGCCGAATGGGGCGAAGACAGCCTGATGGCGGCGCTGACCCGGGTCACCGACGAGGCCACCCGGATCACTCTTGGGGCCGCCTCGATCGCCGCCGCCCGCGACGGTGTCGCTGATCCGGCGCTGTGCCGCGTCGCCGCGGGTGCAGCGACCCAGGCCGCCTACCAGGCGGCCCTCGCCCGGGCCGCCGGTGCCGCCGACAGCCACCCCTTCGCCATCAAGTTCCGCCTGTTTGCCGCGGGCCGCTGGCCCTTGGGGCTGGTCGGGGATACATTCCATCTGTTCTGAGTCGCCGCAGGGTTAACCATGCCGCATGTGCTTCGCGATACGTCAGGCCGGATCATGGCCGTGCTGGACCGGCCGAGTGGCGGTGCCACCGAGGAGGTCAGCGCCGATGACCCCGATGTCATGGCCTATCTCACGAGCAAAGGGCCGACCTCGTATTTCGACCTGCTGCGCGCCGACCTTGAGTTCATCCGGGTCATCGAGGATCTGATCGCGGCGCTGCTCAGCCGCGGCGTCATCCTGCTCACCGACCTGCCGGAGCAGGCGCAGGAGAAGTTGCTGCGCCGCGGCAGCCTGCGCCGCCAGTTCCGCGATAAGGCCGGGCTGATGACCGAGGACGAGGACGTTCTCTAGACGCCCGTCAGGCGCTCATCTTATCGACGATGGACTTGGGCACCGGACGCGCCTTGAGGCGCGACGGATCGTCGGGGTGCCATTCGCACCAGATCCGTGTCTCCATGCCTTCGACCGATAATGTGCCCTTGTTGAACACGCGGTGCACTACGTCGAAGGTCTTCTCGCGCCAGTCGGCGACATGGCTGACGATGGTGATCTCCTCGAAAAACCGCGACGGGCTGAGGAACTTGGACTTCGCCTCGACGATAGGCATGCCGGCGAACTTGTACTGGTTGTAGAGCACGTCGGGTGGAAATCCGGCTCTAGTGAACAGTTTCCAGTTCGCGTCGTCGAACCAGGCGAAGTAGTGCGGGTAAAAGACGATTTTGGCCGGATCGCAATCCGCCCATTCGATGCGGCGGGTAATCTCGTTGGTCAGCATCGTTCACTCGTTCCTTGGACGGCGGCACTCTCGCGGTTCCGCACCACCAGCGCAAGCATGATGCCAATCAACGCTCCGCCGGCCAGCACGGCAGGCGACCAATGCCAGCCGCCGGCTGCCGTCGCCACCACGGCCGCTAGTGGCGGCGCCACGAACTGCCCGAGGGCGGCACCCTGCACGATGACGCCGTTGGTCGTCGGCACCAAATGCGGCGCCGGCGCTAGGCGCGTCGCCGAGCCCAGGGCAGAGGCGGGCAGGATGCCGCCGATGCCGAAGAAGGCGAGGCAGAATGCCAGCCGTATGGCGATTGGCAGACCTTCGGCGAAGATGCCGAGGCCGAACAGGCACATCCCGACATGGGCGGCGACCAGCAGGCGCCAGCGCGCAATGCCTCGCTGCAGCAGAAGACCGCCCATGACATTGCCAACCGCGTTGAGAGCCACAGCCACCGCGGTCACCGAAGCCGCGGCGCCGCGGCTGAACTGCAGATCCTCCACCAGCATGGTCGGCAGGAAGCCGACCACGATCAGGTAGTTGCCGGCGTAGGCGCCGAAGCAGAGCGCGATGGCCGCCGGCCCGGACGATGACAGGGTGCGCTGCATGTCGCGCAGCAGCTCGCCGAGCCCGACCCGCCGGATCACCGGCGGCTTCGCGCTTGGAAGGCGTGTCGCAAGGGCGAGCACAACGGCGAAGGCGAGAACGATTGCGACGTTGAGCAGCCACAGGCCGCGCCAGCCGGCGGCCGGGATAATCAGGGGGGCGGCCAGCATGATGATCGCCTGGCCGGTGCCCATGTAGGCGCCCCAGATGCCGAAGGCGAGACGCTGATCCTCGCTACGGACGAAGCGCTGGATAAGTGCCGGCGCGGAGACCTGGGTCATGAGAAAGGCGAAGCCTTCGATGAGGCGCGAGGCCTGCAAGACCGTATCGCTCGTCGCCATCGCCCCGAGGAGTCCGCCAGCAGCCAGGGTCAGCAGGCCGGCCAATGCCACGCGGCGATCGCCGAAGCGCGCCACGACGGCGCCCATCGGCGCACCACCGAAGATCGCCGGAAAATTGAACAGCGAGATCACCCAGCCCGCGGCGATCAGCCCGAAGCCGAGATCGAGGCGCATGTCGCCTAACGCCACCGGCACCTTGCCGATCTGGAAGGCGCCGAGAACGCCGGTGCCGACGGCCAGAGCGACGATCAACCAACTGGTCCTCTGTTCGGCGGCCGGGGTCATTGCAGCAATGTCACGCCGGCCTCAGAAAAGCGAAAGCCCCGGCCGGAGGACCGGCCGGGGCCATGATCGCCAAGGCGGGTCAGCCTTCCTTGATGCCGTTGCGCAAGATACCGACGCAGGTGATCTCGACCTCGACCGTGTCGCCCACCTTCATGAACTCCGGCGGGTTGCGCGCGAAGCCGACACCGCCGGGCGTGCCGGTAACGATGACATCGCCGGGCTTGAGCGGCGTGAAGTTCGAGATGTAGGCGATCTGCTCCGGGATGTCGAAGATCATCATGTCGATCGTGGCTTGCTGCTTGACTACACCGTTGAGACGCGTGGTCAGCGTCTGCTTGGTGATGTCCTTGAGCTCGTCGGTCGTCACCATCGCCGGGCCGAAGCCGCCGGTCGCCGGAAAATTCTTGCCCGGGGTGAACTGGCTGGTGTGCCGCTGCCAGTCGCGCACGCTGCCGTCGTTGTAGCAGGAGTAGCCGACGACATGGCTCATCGCCTTCTCGCGGGGGATGCGACGCCCCGCCTTGCCGATGATCACGGCGAGCTCGCCTTCCCAGTCGAACTTCTCCGATTCCGGCGGTTTGAGCAGCGGCTGCTCGTGACCGATCTGACTGTCCGCCCAGCGGGTGAACAGGGTCGGGTGCACTGTGTCGGGACGACCGGTCTCGGCCCGGTGCTCACGGTAGTTCAGGCCGACGCAGACGATCTTGCGGGCGTCGGGAATGACAGGAAGAAATTGGATCTTGTTGAGCTTGATATTGGGCTTCTTGCCCTTGGCGGCCGCCTTCAGCTTGTTGAGGGCGCCGGCGACCAGGGCGGCGCGGATCGTCGGGTATTTCTTGCCGAATTTCTTCCCCAGATCGAACACCCCGTCGCCCGCCAGGACGCCGTAGCTGGGCTTCTTTTGATAGATGTAACTTACGAATTTCATGGCGTTTTTTCCCTTTCCCCGCGCCAAGGGAAGCCCCCCGCGCCTCGCAAACCGCTGCCTCAATTACAGTGTCCACAGGCTAGGCGCAACCCTGCCGGACGGCCAGCCCGTCAGCTACGCATCCAGGCCTGACCCCAGTAATTCAGAGTGCGTTCCTCGTGTTTCCAGGCGCGCGGCGCTAGGTCGCGCGGCAGGGTCTCGAGCTCCGCCGACCACTCGACCTTGTGGCCATCGGGATCCTCGATCATGAAGAACAGGTTGTTGCCCGGCCCGTGCCGGCCCGGCCCCCACCACAGCTTGATGTCGAGGGTGGCCAGGTGATCGGCCCAGTCGCGAATGTCATTCCAACAATTGGTCTCGTAGCAATGATGATCCGGCCGCGCCTCGGGCGCGCGGAAGGCCGCGAAGCTGTGATGCTCGGGATCGGAGCGCAGAAAGGAGGCGGTTACCGGACCGGTTTCCTTGTCGCCGTCGTACACGTGATCAGAGGCGACGAAGCCGAGTTCCTGCTCGTAGAAGCGAATCAGACGCGTCAGGTCTGCCGTCGCCACCACGACATGCTGCAAGCGCCCGGGCAGACGGCCCGCCTTGAGGTCGCTTGCCGGCGGCGCGTCGAATGCCGGGTCCGGCAGACCGAAAGCGGCCAAGCGGCCATCGGGGTCGCGCACGGCAAACCCCTCCGAGAAGAGCGGCGTTGGCAGCTTTAACAGCGGAATACCGCGGCCCTCCAACCAGGCCCGCAAAGCCGTAAGCTGCGGCTTCGACTGGACGCGGAAAACGTTGAGCGGCTGCTCGCCGCGCGAGCCGGCGCCGATGAGGATGCGGCGCTGTGCCCCTTCCATCAGCCAAAGCGACGCGCCTACCTCACGCGGCACCAGTCCGGCCGCATCGCGATAGAAGCTGACCAGCGCTTCGGGCCGGTCGCTGTTGCGCTGGATATGGTCGAGCTGGGCGGGCCACAGCGGCGACTGGTTCGCGAGGGCGCGGACAGGAGCGGCGGTCATGAGCGTTCCTCCGCTGCCGACCTTGCGCCCGCTCCTCCTCGAAGTCAATTGCTCCGTCTACGGAGCAATTTTCCTTGGCGCGCGCCATAAATTGGTGGACAGTCGAACAAATTGACTTTTGGTTATTGCCGCACCACGATGCGCATCTCGCGCGCAACGCATTCGCGCGGTAGCTTGTCGAGAAGCATCAATCTCCGGGGAGGACGATCATGCGCTTCTGGAAATCCTTCATCGCGACGGCCGCCGTCGCGCTTCTGCCCTGGGCGGCCGGTGCCCAGACGGTGAAGATCGGCATCATCAACACCTATTCCGGGCCAAACGCCACACTCGGCGAGCAGATCGACAATGCGATCAAGCTCCACCTCAAGGAATACGAGAAGAACCTGCCGCCGGGCGTGAAGATCGAGCTCATCCGCCGCGACGACACCGGCCCGAACCCGGAGGTCGCCAAGCGGCTGGCGCAGGAACTGATCACGCGCGACAAGGTGAACATGCTGGCCGGCGTGGTCTGGACGCCGAACGCTTTCGCCATCGCGCCGCTGGCAACCGAGGCGAAGGTTCCGTTCATGATCATGAACGCCGGCACATCGGCGATCACCACCACCTCGCCCTACATTGCCCGGGTATCGTTCACGCTCTGGCAGTCGTCCTATCCGATGGGCCAGTGGGCCGCCAAGAACAACATCAAGCGGGCCTATGTCGCGGTCAGCGATTTCGGCCCCGGCCACGACGCCGAAGCCGCCTTCATCAAGGGCTTCAGCGACGGCGGCGGCCAGATCGTCGGCCAGGTCCGCATGCCGCTCGCCAACCCGGACTTCGTGCCGTTCATGCAGCGGGTCAAGGACGCCAAGCCCGAGGCATTGTTCGTCTTCATTCCGGCCGGCCGCCAGGCCACTGCGATCATGAAGGCGTTCGGCGATCTCGGACTCGGGCAGGCCGGCATCAAGCTGATCGGCCCGGGCGACATTACGACCGACGAAGAGCTGCCCAACATGGGTGACGTGGCGCTCGGCGTGATCACGGTGCACCACTACACGTCGGCGGCCACGCGTCCCGCCAATCAGGCTTTCGTCCAGGCCTGGAAGCGCGAATACGGCCAGAACTCGATTCCGGCGTTCATGGCTGTCGGCGGCTGGGACGGCATGGCGGCGATCCTGCACGCCGTCCGCGAGCAGAAAGGCCGGATCGACCCCGACAGGACCATGGCGCTCTGGAAGGGCTGGAAGAACGACCAGAGCCCGCGTGGGCCCATCATGATCGATCCCGAGACGCGCGACATCGTGCAAAACGAGTATGTGCGTCGCGTCGAGCGGGTCGGCGGCGCGCTGGCCAATGTCGAGTTCGAGACGATCCCGGCCGTCAAGGATCCGTGGAAGATCATCAACGACAAGAAGTAACGGGCTGTCGCGGCCGCCGGCACCCTCGGCGAGGGTGCCGGCGGCCGTTCCGCTAGAATAAGCCTCCATGGACGGGTTCTTCGCCGCCGCGATCAGCATTCTCTTCCTCGGCGTCTCCTACGCGATGGTGCTCTACATCATCTCGGTAGGCCTGTCGGTGACCATGGGGCTGATGGGTTTCGCCAATCTTGCCCACGGCGTCTTCGCCATGGCCGGCGGGTACCTGACCACCACGATGATGAACGACTATGGCGTGCCCTTCGGCGTCGCCCTGGTCTTTGCCGCTGTCGCCGTCGCCCTGATCAGCGTCGCTCTAGAGCGCACTCTCTATTCCCGTCTCTACGG
>VGEI01000021.1 GCA_016869415.1 Alphaproteobacteria bacterium | reverse complement strand
GTCGTGATTACCGGCCGCGACAAGGGCAAGAGCGGCAGCGTGCTGCGCGTCTTCCCGGCGGAGAACCGGGTGCTGGTCCAGGGCGTCAACCTAGCCAAGCGCCATACCAAGCCGCGTGCCGGGCAGCAGGGCGGGATCGTGGAGAAGGAAAACCCCATCCACGCTTCCAACGTCGCGCTCTCGGATCCCAAGGACAACAAGCCGACCCGCGTCGGCTTCAAGATCGTCGACGGCCGCAAGGTGCGTGTTGCCCTGCGTTCCGGCGAGATTATCGATCGGTGACCGCCATGGCGACCCGTATGCAGGAACACTACACCAAGACCGTCAAGCCGCAGCTCAAGGAGGCGTTCAAGTACAAGAACGATCTCCAGGTGCCGCGCCTGACCAAGATCGTCGTCAACATGGGTGTGGGCGAGACGACCTCTGACATCAAGAAGATGGACGCGGCCATCGCCGACCTCACGGCGATCACCGGCCAGAAACCCCTGATGGTCCGCTCGAAGAAGGCGATCGCCAACTTCAAGCTGCGCCGCGGGCTGCCGATCGGCGCCAAGGTGACCCTGCGCGGCGCGCGCATGTACGAGTTCCTGGATCGCCTGGTGACCATCGCCCTGCCGCGCGTGCGTGACTTCCGCGGCCTGTCGGGCAAGAGCTTCGATGGCCACGGCAACTACGCGCTCGGCCTCAAGGAGCAGATCGTCTTCCCGGAGATCAACTACGACAAGATCGACACTATTCGGGGCATGGACATCATCATCGTGACCACGGCGAAGACCAACGAGGAGGCGAAGGCGCTTCTCAAGGGCTTCAACATGCCGTTCGTCAACTGACCGCCGCAGAGGAACACTCATGGCGAAGAAAAGCATGATCGAGAAGAACAAGCGGCGCGAGCGGCTCTCGAAGCAGTTCGCAGCCAAGCGCGCACGCCTCAAGGCGATCGCCGGCGACAAGAAGCTCCCCATGGAGGAGCGGTTCGCGGCTCGCCTGAAGCTGGCCGAGCTGCCGCGCAACTCGGCGCCGACGCGCATCCGCAACCGGTGCGAGCTGACCGGGCGGCCGCGCGCCACCTATCGCAAGTTCAAGCTGTCGCGCATTGCGTTGCGCGATCTGGCCTCGACCGGGCAGATCCCGGGCGTGGTCAAGTCGAGCTGGTAACGGAGGAATTCGGGATATGGCGATTAGCGATCCCCTGGGCGATATGCTGACGCGCATCCGGAACGCACAGGCTTCCGGCGAGCGTCAGGTGATCTCCCCCGCGTCGAAGCTGCGCAAGAGCGTGCTTGAGGTACTCGAGCGCGAAGGCTACATCCGCGGCTTCTCGTGGTCCGAAATGCGCACCGGCATTGCGCAGTTCACGATCGAGCTGAAATACGACGAGGGCACGCCGGTGATCAAAGAGATCGACCGCGTCTCCAAGCCGGGGCGCCGCGTCTACTCCAAGATCGCGGACTTGCAGAAGGTCTACGGCGGCCTCGGCATCTCGATCCTGTCGACACCCCGCGGCGTCATGTCGGACAACGAGGCCCGCGCCGCCAATGTCGGCGGCGAAGTCCTCTGCCGCGTGTTCTGAGCAGGTAGCCCATGTCGCGTATCGGCAAGAACCCCGTCACCATTCCCAGCGGCGTCAACGTCGCTGTGGCCGGTCAGGTCGTCACCATCCAGGGCAAGCTAGGCAAGCAGTCGCTGACCCTGCACGGCGAAGTGACCGCCGCGGTCGAGAACGGAAAGGTCGTGCTCAAGCCGCGCTCGATGTCGAAGCGGGCGCGGGCGTTGTGGGGCACGTCGCGCGCCCTGATCAACAACGGCGTCAAGGGCGTGTCGGCCGGCTTCACCCAGAATCTCGAGATCAACGGTGTGGGCTATCGCGCCCAGGTCGAGGGCAAGAACCTCAACCTGCAGCTCGGCTTCAGCCACGACATCAAGTATCCGATCCCCGAAGGGATCGCGATGAAGGTCGGCGAGAAGCAGACGACGATCGCCATCACCGGGTCGGACCGCCAGAAGGTCGGCCAGGTGGCGGCTGAGATCCGCGCCCTGCGCAAGCCGGAGCCCTACAAGGGCAAGGGCATCAAGTACGAGTCCGAGCGTATCCGCCGCAAGGAAGGCAAGAAGAAGTAGGCTGCCATGCAGAAACAGGACCAGCTCTTCGAGCGCCGCAAGCGGCGCCAGCGCGTCGCGCTCCGGCAGAAGTCGGCAGGGCGCCCGCGCCTATCGATCTTCCGCTCGTCGAAGCATATCTATGCCCAGGTCATCGACGACGCGAAGGGGGTCACCCTCGCAGCCGCGTCGAGCCTCGATCCCGATCTGCGTAAGGACATGAAGACCGGCGCCGACATCGGCGCCGCCAAGGCGGTCGGCAAACTGGTGGCGGAGCGCGCGACCAAGGCCGGCGTCAAGGAAGTCGTCTTCGATCGCGGCGGTTACATGTTCCATGGCCGGGTCAAGGCCCTGGCCGATGCCGCCCGCGAGGGCGGTCTCAGCTTCTGAGCCGCGATCTTACGGTTGGAGATAAAGCACGATGGCACGCAATGAAGGACGCGGTGGCGGCGAGCGCTCGGGTGGCGGGCGCCGGCGCGAGGGCGGCGAAGGTCAGCGCGAGGACAGCGATCTGATCGAGAAGCTGGTCAGCATCAACCGCGTGGCCAAGGTGGTGAAAGGCGGAAGGCGTTTCGGTTTCGCCGCCGTCGTTGTGGTCGGTGACGGCAAGGGCCGCGCCGGTTACGGCACAGGCAAGGCGCGCGAAGTGCCGGAGGCAATCCGCAAGGCGACCGATTCCGCCAAGCGCGCTATGGTCCGCGTACCGCTGCGCGAGGGCCGCACGATCCATCACGACGTCTACGGCCGCTTCGGGGCCGGCAAGGTCGTGGTCCGCGCGGCAAAGCCGGGTACCGGCATCATTGCCGGCGGCCCGATGCGCGCCATCTTCGAGAGCCTGGGGCTGCAGGACGTGGTGGCGAAGTCGATCGGCTCGTCCAACCCGCACAACATGATCAAGGCGACTTTCGCGGCGCTTGCCGATATCGCCAGCCCGCGCGTGGTGGCCGCCCGGCGCGGCAAGAAGATCGGCGACATTCTCGGCCGCCGCGAAGGCGAAGCGGCTGCGGCCGGCACCTGACCGGCCGGCTTCGAAGGAGCATTGCGATGAGCACCAAGGCGAAAGGCAAGACCGTCAAGGTCACCCAGATCGGCAGCCCGAGCGGCCGTACTCAGGACCAGCTTGCGACCCTCATCGGCCTCGGGCTCAACAAGCGTCACCGCAGCCGCGTCCTCGAGGACACGCCTTCGGTGCGCGGCATGATCACCAAGGTCCGTCATCTCATCCGGGTCGAGGAAACGGCCTGAGCCGGCCGCCCCCTGGAGCGAAGTCAGGAACACGACGATGAAATTGAATCAGATCCGCGACAATCCGGGTGCCCGCCGCGTCCGCAAGATCCTGGGCCGCGGCATCGGCTCCGGCCTGGGCAAGACCTCGGGCCGCGGCGGCAAGGGCCAGACCGCGCGCTCCGGCGTCGCGCTCAACGGCTTCGAAGGCGGCCAGACGCCGCTCCATCGCCGCATCCCCAAGCGCGGCTTCAACAATATCTTCCGCCGGGAGTTCCAGGAGATCAACCTGGGGGCGCTGCAGAAGGCGATCGACGACGGCAAGCTGGGTGCTTCCGAGACGATCACCGTCAAGGGCCTGGTCAGCGCCGGCGTCCTGCGCCGTGAGCGCGACGGCTTGCGTCTGCTCGGCGACGGCAAGGAGAGCTTCAAGGCCAAAGTGACGATCGAGGTCGCCGGCGCCTCCAAGTCGGCGGTCGAGGCGATCGAGAAGGCTGGCGGCAAGGTCGTAGTTCTCAAGGACATCCGTCCGGGCGTCGAGAAGGACATCGCTGCCAAGAAGGCGCGGCGCGAGAAGCGCCTGGCCAAGGAGGCCAAACCGGCGCCCAAGGCGGCGGCCGCTGACGACAAGGCCGCCGAGGGCAAGGAAGGCAAGGCGAAGCCGGCGAAGGGTTGATCGCAACCCCAGGGCTTCCCAGCTAGGGGACAGGAGTCGACATGGCGTCCGCCGCCGAGCAACTTGCCGCCAGCATCAATCTTGGCGCCTTTTCCAAGGCGACCGAGCTTAAGAAGCGCATCTGGTTCACCCTTGGCGCGCTGATCATCTACCGCCTCGGAACCTACATCCCGATCCCCGGCATCGACCCCGCCGTGCTCGCCGAGCTGTTCGACCAGCAGCGCGGCGGTATCCTGGGCATGTTCGACATGTTCTCGGGCGGCGCGCTCGGGCGCATGACGATCTTCGCCCTCAACATCATGCCGTACATCTCGGCCGCCATCATCATGCAGCTGATGACGGCCGTGTCGCCCCAGCTTGAGGCCCTCAAGAAGGAAGGCGAGGTCGGTCGCAAGAAGATCAATCAGTACACCCGCTACGGCACCGTCGTGCTGGCGTTGTTCCAGTCCTTCGGCATCGCCGTCGGCCTCGAGGGCATGCAGGGCGCGCAGGGCGGCGCGGTCATCGATCCCGGCCTGTTCTTCCGCATCACCACGGTCGTCACATTGACCGGCGGCACCATTTTCCTCATGTGGCTGGGTGAGCAGATCACCGCCCGCGGGGTAGGCAACGGCACCTCGCTGATCATCTTTGCCGGCATCGTCGCCAATCTGCCGTCGGCACTGGCCGCGACCCTCGAACTCGGCCGCACGGGCGCCCTGTCGGCGGTGTTCATCGTCCTGCTCCTGATCATGGCCGTGCTCACCATCACCATCATGGTGTTCATGGAGCGCGCCCAGCGCCGCGTCCTCGTCCAGTACCCGAAGCGTCAGGTCGGCAACAAGATGTTTGGCGGCGAGGCTTCGCATATGCCGCTGAAGATCAATACGGCAGGCGTCATCCCGCCGATTTTCGCCAGCTCGCTCTTGCTCCTGCCGCTGACCTTCGCCCAGTTCACCGCCGGCCAGGGCCCCGAATGGCTGCAGGAGATCGTCGCGCGCCTGTCGCATGGTCAGCCGCTCTACATCCTCGCCTATGTCGGCATGATCGTGTTCTTTGCCTTCTTCTACACGGCCATCGTCTTCAATCCCGTGGAGACGGCGGAGAACCTCAAGAAGCATGGTGGTTTCATCCCCGGCATCCGCCCCGGCAAGAACACCTCGGACTATCTCGACTATGTCTTGACGCGCCTGACCGTGATCGGCGCCGCCTATCTGTCGATCATCTGCGTGCTGCCGGAAATTCTCATCTCGCAATACGCCGTGCCGTTCTATTTCGGCGGCACCAGCCTGCTCATCGTCGTCAGCGTCACCATGGACACGGTGGCGCAGATCCACTCGCATCTGCTGGCGCACCAATACGAAGGCCTGATCAAGAAGACCAAGCTGCGCGGCCGCCGGGGCTGAGATTCGCAAGCCCCGCAGGGCCGATCGAAAAGGGGGGACGTCATGAACATCGTTCTGCTGGGCCCGCCGGGTGCGGGCAAGGGGACGCAAGCCAAGCGTCTTGAGGAGCGTTACGGCCTCATTCAGCTCTCGACCGGCGACATGCTGCGCGCCGCTGTCGCCTCGGGCAGCGAGATCGGCCAGCGTGCCAAGGCCATCATGGAGGCGGGACAGCTGGTGCCCGACGAAGTGGTGATCGCACTGATCGCTGACCGGATCGACCGCCCGGATGCCAAGAAGGGCTTCATCCTCGACGGCTTCCCGCGTACCACCAAGCAGGCCGAGGCGCTTGACCGCATGCTGGCCGAGAAGGGGATCAGGCTGGACCATGTCATCGAGATGAAGGTCGACGATGCGCTGCTCGTCGACCGCATCTCCGGCCGCTACACCTGCGCCAAGTGCGGTGCGGGCTATCATGACCGTAACCAGAAGCCCAAGGTCGACGGCGTGTGCGACGCCTGCGGTTCAACTGAATTCAAGCGGCGTGCCGACGACAACGCCGAGACGGTGAGCAAGCGCCTTGAGGCGTATCACGCCCAGACCGCGCCCATCCTGCCGTATTACCGTGCCAAGGGCGCCCTCAAGTCGGTCGACGGCATGGCCCCGATCGACGATGTGACGGTGGCGCTGGGCGCCATTCTTGACGGGGCCGCCCGGCCGAAAGCCAAAGCGAAGCCCGCTGGCCGCGCCAAGGCAAAACCGAAGGCCAAGCGTGCTGGCAAGGCCAAAGCCAAGGCGAAGAAGCGCCCCAAGGCCCGGAAAAAGCCTGCCCGCGGTAAGCGCAAGGCGCGCCCGGCCCGTGGCCGCCGCCCGGCCTCCAAGGCCGCCCGGCGGAGCCGCAAGCCGGCTCGCCGTCGAAAGAAATAACCGATTTTTGGCAATGGGTTACGCGATTTCAACCAACCTCAGGAAGATGGTGAGCAGGCCGTTGACTCAAGGGGCAAAAAAACTATAATCCGCGGCCTCTCGGTGGGAGCGGCCATTTCGGGTGGTCGGCCTATTGCCGGGAGTTTTTCGTGTTTGGGCCTGGGAACGGGTGGCGCTCCATGAGTGCCGGGTGTTCTTCGGCCTTGTTTGTCCCGGGCGAGATCCCGGGCTTGGATATCTGAGGAGAATCCGCGTGGCGCGTATTGCCGGCGTCAATCTACCGACCAACAAGCGCGTCGTCATCGCGCTACGTTACATCTACGGCATCGGCCCTGCCAAGGCGCGCGAGATCTGCACCAAGGTGGGCATCGCCGAGCCCAAGCGGGTCAACCAGCTGAGCGACGCGGAAGTGCTGCAGATCCGCGAGATCATCGACCGTGACTATCAGGTCGAGGGCGATCTGCGCCGCGAGATCGCCATGAACATCAAGCGCCTCATGGATCTCGGCTGCTACCGGGGGCTGCGTCACCGCAAGGGCCTGCCGGTCCGCGGCCAGCGCACGCACACCAACGCGCGCACGCGCAAGGGCAAGGCCCGGCCGATCGCCGGCAAGAAGATCGCCGCCCGCAAGTAACGCCGCAAGACACAGGATCGAATCGATATGGCCAAGCCACAAGCTGCCGCCGGCGCTGCCGTCGCCCGTCCGCGCCGTCGCGAGCGCAAGAACATCACCTCGGGTGTCGCGCATGTGAACGCGACGTTCAACAACACGATGATCACCATCACGGACGCACAGGGCAACACCATCGCCTGGTCGTCCGCCGGCACCCAGGGTTTCAAGGGTTCGCGCAAGTCGACGCCCTACGCCGCCCAGATGGCGGCCGAGGACGCCGGCAAGAAGGCGATGGAGCACGGCGTGCGTACCCTCGAGGTCGAGGTCAAGGGCCCCGGAGCCGGACGCGAGTCGGCGCTGCGCGCGCTGCAGACGGTCGGCTTCATGATCACCTCGATCCGCGACGTGACCCCGATCCCGCACAACGGTTGCCGGCCGCCCAAGCGGCGGCGCGTCTGACATCAGTCGGGCGCCGCGCTCCCGCGGCGCCGAAGGAAACCGGCCGGGCGGCCCGATACGGCCGCCGGCGCTAGCAATAAGGGTGAAACCCGTGCTGCAGAAGAACTGGAAAGAACTGATCAAGCCCGAGAAGCTGGACGTCGAGCCGGGCGACGACCCGAAGCGCGAAGCGACCATCGTCGCCGAGCCGCTGGAGCGCGGTTTCGGCCTGACGCTGGGCAACGCCCTGCGCCGCGTGCTGCTCTCCTCGCTGCAGGGAGCGGCCATTACCTCGATCAAGATCGACGGCGTGCTGCACGAATTTTCGTCGATCCCCGGCGTGCGCGAGGACGTGACCGACATCGTGCTCAACGTCAAGGCGGTGGCGGTGCGCATGCATGGCGACGGCCCGAAGCGCATCTATCTCAAGGCCACCGGCCCCGGCGAGGTGACCGCCGGCCAGATCGAGACCGGGCACGACATCGAGATCATGAACCCCGAGCACGTCATCTGCACGCTCGACGACGGTGCCAAGCTCAACATGGAAATGACCGTCGAGACCGGCAAGGGCTATGTCCCGGGCGCCAACAACCGCGCCGCCGATGCGCCGATCGGCCTGATCCCGGTCGACGCGCTGTTCAGCCCGGTGCGCAAGGTCTCGTACAAGATCGAGAATACGCGCGTCGGCCAGGTGACCGACTACGACAAGCTGTCGATGCGCCTGGAGACCAACGGTGCGGTGACGCCCGAGGACGCGGTGGCGCTGGCCGCCCGCATCCTGCAGGACCAGCTGCAGCTCTTCATCAACTTCGAGGAGCCGCAGGCCCATGTCGCCGAGGAGGCGCGGGGCGAGCTGCCATTCAACAAGAACCTGCTGCTCAAGGTCGACGAGCTCGAGCTCTCGGTGCGTTCGGCCAACTGCCTCAAGAACGACAACATCATCTATATCGGCGATCTGGTGCAGAAGACCGAGGCGGAGATGCTGCGCACGCCGAATTTCGGCCGCAAGTCGCTCAACGAGATCAAGGAGGTGCTGGCCCAGATGGGCCTGCATCTCGGCATGCAGATCGCCAACTGGCCGCCCGAGAACATCGAGGAGCTGGCCAAGAAGCTGGAAGAGCCGTACTGAGCGGCGCGTCTAGTAGCGGATAACAGGAGTATCGTTTCATGCGTCACGGCGTTGCGGGCCGCAAGCTCGGCCGGACTTCGAGCCACCTCAAGGCCACCCTCGGCAACATGGCCGCGGCGCTGATCCGCCACGAGCAGATCAGCACCACGCTGCCCAAGGCCAAGGAGCTGCGGCCTTTCGTCGAGAAGCTGATCACCCTGGGCAAGAAGGGCGGCCTGGCCAACCGGCGCCAGGCCATGGCGGTACTGCACGACACCAAGCTGACCCAGAAGCTCTTCGGGCCGATCGCCGAGCGCTACAAGGGGCGCCAGGGCGGCTACACGCGTATTCTGAAGGCGGGGTTCCGTTACGGCGACACCGCGGCCATGGCGCTTATCGAGCTGGTAGACCGCGACCTAGCCGCCAAGGGCGCCGAGGACAAGGCCCGCCACGAAGCCGCCCAGAAAGCCGCGGCGGACGCCGAAGCGGCCGCGCCGGCGGCCTGAACCGGATCTGACGCACCGGGCTCCTCTGCCCGGCTCCTATGGAGGGCGGCTCTCGCGGGCCGCCCTTTTTCTTTGCCGCCGGTGGTAGACTGGTTACCCGTTTTCCCTTCCGAATCCGCATGAAGCAGGCTCTTTCCCTCCTGGCGCTCGGCGGCCTGATGCTGGTCCTGCCGGCGCTTCCCGCCGCCTCCCAGCCCCGGGCTGTGCCGCAAGACCCGGCCGAGATCCAGCTCTCCTTCGCCCCGCTGGTGAAGCGCACGGCGCCGGCCGTGGTCAACATCTTCACCCGGCGCACCGTGCGCACGGTCCCCTCACCGCTGCTCAACGATCCCTTCTTCCGCCGCTTCTTCGGCGATCAGCTGCCGGGCGGCCTGCCCGGCGGTACGGAGCGGGTGCAGAACTCGCTCGGCTCGGGCGTCATCGTCGACCCCACCGGGCTCATCGTCACCAACCACCACGTCATCCGCGGGGCGGACGAGATCACGGTCGTGCTCGCCGACCGGCGCGAGTTCGAGGCCCAGATCCTGCGTACCGACGAGCGCACCGACCTCGCCATCCTGCGCATCGACGTGGGTAGCGAACGTCTTCCGGCTCTCGAGCTGCGCGATTCCGACGATCTCGAGGTCGGCGACCTGGTCCTCGCCATCGGCAACCCCTTCGGCGTCGGCCAGACGGTGACCAGCGGCATCGTCTCGGCGGTGGCGCGGACCATGGTCGGGGTCGCCGACTACCGGTTCTTCATCCAGACCGATGCGGCGATCAATCCCGGCAACTCCGGCGGCGCCCTGGTTTCGATGGATGGGCGGCTGGTGGGCATCAATACGGCGATCTTCGCGCGCGACGGGGGCGGCTCGATCGGCATCGGATTCGCCATCCCGTCCAACATGGTGCGCACGGTCATTGCGGGCGCCGGCGCCGAAGCGGGCGGACGGATCGTGCGCCCGTGGTTCGGGGCCGGCGGTCAGTCGGTCACGGCGGAGCTCGCCTCCTCGCTCGGGCTAACGCGGCCGTCCGGGGTTCTGCTCAGCAATGTCTATCCCGGCAGCCCGGCGGAGCGCGCCGGCCTGCGGCGGGGTGACGTCGTGACCCATGTCGAGGGCCGCGAGGTCAGCGACACCGACGCCTTGCGCTTTCGTATCGCCACGCATCCGGTCGGCGCAACTGTCAAGGTCAATGTCTGGCGCGACAGCGCCGAGCGGGTGGTGAACCTGACGTTGGTGGCGCCGCCCGAGATACCGCCGCGCGACGCCACCCTGATGCGCGGCAACCATCCATTGGCGGGGGCGACGCTGGCCAACCTGTCGCCAGCGCTGGTCGAGGAACTCGGCATCGATGCCGCACCCCGCGGCGTCATCGTTCTGGAGCTGCGCCGCGGCAGCCCGGCCAACCAGATCCGGCTGCAGCCCGGCGACATCCTGATCCATATCAACGACCGTGAAATCCGCTCGGTCGAGGACGCCCGCCGCATCGCCAGCAGCGCCGCGGTGCCCTGGCGGATGGCTCTGCGCCGCGGCGGCCGGGTGATCAACCTCACGGTCGGCGGATGAAACGCAAAGCGACGTCGACATCTGCCGCGACAGCCAGCCTTTTTGCCGAGGCCGCCTCGCGGCCGCTGGCCGACCGTTTGCGCCCGACCCGGCTCGACGAGGTCGTCGGCCAGGACCACTTGTTGAAGGTGGGTCCGGCGGGCGAGCCCGGGCCGCTCGCCCGCATGGTGGCCGGCGGCCATCTCGCCTCGATCATCCTCTGGGGGCCGCCCGGCTGCGGCAAGACGACGATCGCCCGGCTGCTGGCCGAGGCGGTCGACCTCGAGTTCGTCCAGCTCTCGGCCGTGTTTTCCGGCGTTGCCGATCTGCGCGAGGCGTTTGCCGCGGCACGCGACCGTCGGGTGATGGGCCGCTCGACCCTGCTTTTCGTCGACGAGATTCACCGCTTCAATCGAGCCCAACAGGACGGTTTCCTGCCCTATGTGGAGGACGGCACCGTGACGCTGGTCGGGGCCACCACCGAGAACCCGTCCTTCGAACTCAACGGCGCCCTGCTGTCGCGCTGTCAGGTCCTGATGCTCAAGCGGTTGGATGACGCGGCGCTGGAGACGCTCCTCGGTCGGGCCGAGCTCCTGACGGAGCGCGCGTTGCCGCTGCTTCCCGAAGCGCGTCAGGCGCTGATCGCCATGGCCGACGGCGACGGCCGTTACCTGCTCAACCTGGCGGAAGAGCTGCTGCAGCGCCCGAAGGACGCCCTGCTGCTCGACACCGCCGGTCTGGTCAACGCCGTGCAGAAGCGCGCCCCCCTCTACGACAAGGCTCAGGAAGGCCACTACAACCTGATCAGCGCCCTGCACAAATCGCTGCGCGGCTCCGACACCGATGCCGCCCTCTACTGGCTGGCCCGCATGCTGGCCGGCGGCGAGGACCCGCTCTATATCGTGCGCCGGCTGGTGCGTTTCGCGGTCGAGGATGTCGGCCTCGCCGACCCCCAGGCCATCCTCCAGGCGCTGGCCGCCAAGGACACCTATGATTTTCTCGGCAGCCCCGAGGGTGAGTTGGCCATTGCCCAGGCGGTCATCTATCTCGGCACGGCGCCCAAATCGAACGCCGCCTACACCGCCTTCGGCGCCGCCAAGGGAGCGGCCAAGGAGACCGGCTCGCTGATGCCCCCGATGCATATCCTCAACGCGCCGACCAAGCTGATGACGCAACTCGGTTACGGCAAGGACTACGCCTACGACCACGACACCGAAGAGGGCTTCTCCGGCCAGAATTATTTTCCCGAAGGTATGGGGCGCCGGCAGTTCTATCGGCCGGTAGAGCGTGGCTTCGAACGCGAGATCCAGAAGCGGCTGGAGTACTGGGCCAAGCTGCGCGAGCAGAAGGGCAGCGCATGAGCTTCGACACTTTCATTGCCATCGACTGGTCGGGGGCCGAAGGGCGCTATGGCGGCATCTCGATTGCCCGCTGCAAGCCCGGTGCTTCGGCACCGGTACTGGTCGTGCCGGAGAGTGTGCGCTGGACTCGATCCGCTATCGCCTCTTGGCTCGAGCGCGAGATCGGCACCGGCAAGCGGCTGCTGATCGGCTTCGATTTCGCCTTCGGCATGCCGTTCGAGCCGAAGGGGGGCGGCTACCTCGCGGGGCAGGCGGCGGGGACGCGGGACATCTTCGCGCTGTGGGATCTGATCGAGGCCGCCAGCGCCCGCGAGGATGATTTCGGCTGCGGTCGCTTCGTCCGCGATCCGCGTTTCGCGCCGCTCTACTGGAGCACGGGCACGATGCCGGCCGGCTGGATTGCCCGTCAGCGCATGACCGAGATCGCCTGTGCCGCAGCTACCAAGACACGGCCGGAGACGGTGTTCAAGCTCATCGGCTCGAAGCAGATCGGCAAGGCGTCACTCACTGGCATCCGTGTGCTACGGCAGGTACGGGCGCGTAGTGCCGGCAAGGTGTCGATCTGGCCGTTCGAAAAGCCCTCGGGCTCCGTCATGGTGGAGATCTATCCCACCCTGTTCCGCAAGGCGGCGGCCGATACGCTGGCCAAACTGCGCACACGCAGCGATCTCGACGCAGCACTGCGCTATCTCGGCTCGAAGGGCGTCGAGGATGCCGATGAAAATCTCTCCGATCACGACACGGACGCGCTGATTTCCGCCGCCGGGCTGCGCAAGCTATGGGCGGAGGGGCGGATGTCGCTTGCACCGGTAACCGGCCGTGTCGGGCGCGAAGGTTGGATCTTCGGCGTGCCGCTGCCCGCGGCGGCAAAGGCGGCAGCGTGACCGGCGTGCAGACCCTGAAGGTCGCGGACGACGAGGCCGAGTTGCGCCTCGATCGCTGGTTCAAGCGGCGATTTCCGCTGCTCGGCCACGGCCGGCTGGAGAAGTTGCTGCGCACCGGTCAGGTACGGGTCGACGGCAAGCGTGCCAAGGCCAACGCGCGGCTGGAGCCGGGGCAGGAAATCCGCGTGCCACCCGGCGTCGACAGACCGCCGCCGGAAGGCAAAGGCCAACCGCCGCGCCCGGAGCGCCCCAGGGTCACGGCGGCCGATGCCGATTTCGTGCGCTCGCTGGTCATCCATCGCGACGACGAGGTCATCGCCCTGAACAAACCGCCGGGCCTGGCGGTGCAGGGCGGCACGGGCACTCATCGCCATCTCGACGGCATGCTCGATGCCCTGCGCTTCGATGCGCCGGATCGCCCGCGCCTCGTCCACCGCCTCGATCGCGATACCTCGGGCGTGCTGCTGCTCGGCCGCAGCGCCCGCGCGGCCGCGCGCCTGGCCGCTTCCTTCCGCGGCAAGACCGCGCGCAAGCTCTACTGGGCGCTGGTGATCGGCGCGCCGCGTCCGGCAAGGGGGAAGATCGACATGCCTTTGGCCAAAGAGGGCGGTCCGGGCGGCGAGCGGGTGGCCCGCGACGACGAGGAGGGTCAGCGTGCCGTGACCCTCTATGCGACCGTCGAGGCCGCAGCCGACAGCGCCGCCTGGCTGGTCATGTGGCCGCTCACCGGCCGCACTCACCAGCTCCGTGTCCATGCCGCCGAGGGCTTGAAAACGCCGATCGTCGGTGACGGCAAATACGCCGGACAAGCGGCCTTCTTGACCGGCAGCGTATCGCGCAAGCTGCATCTGCACGCACGCTCGATCAGGCTGCCACACCCCTCGGGCCAAGGTATGCTCGCACTGAGTGCCGGCCTGCCGGACCACATGCGTGAGACCTGGGAGCTGTTCGGCTTCGATACCAAAGCCATGATCGATCCATTTCCGGAGGAACCGTGACCCAACGCCTGAGCGGTACCGAGGGCTATGCCGAAGAAGCCCAGGAGCTGGCCGTCCGATATGAGCGCATGCGCCAGGAGGACGTGCACAGCCCTGTCCTGCACCTCTTTCCCGCGCCGCCGGCCTCGGTCCTCGATATCGGGGCGGGCACCGGGCGCGATGCTGCGGCGCTGGCTGCGCGCGGCTACCGGGTCGTCGCCGTCGAGCCGACGCGCGAGCTGCGCGAGGCGGGACAGCGCCTGCATGCCAACGCCAAGATCAAATGGCTGGATGACGGCCTGCCGGAGCTCGACCGGGTGCTCGACCTCGATCGCCGCTTCGATCTTGTCTTGCTCACCGCGGTGTGGATGCACCTGGACAAGGAGCAGCGCCGCTATGCCATGCCCGGTGTGGCGAGTCTGATCGCACCGGGCGGCCGCCTCGTCATGTCCTTGCGCCACGGTCCGGTGCCGGAAGGGCGGCGGATGTTCCCGGTGACGGCCGGCGAGACCACGGCCCTGGCCGACGAACAGGGGCTGAGCACCCTGCACAACGGCCCAGGGGACGATGCACAGGGCCGCGCCGGCGTGACCTGGACCTGGCTGGTCTTCGAACGTCCGCGGTAGCGCCGGGGTCGTCTGGACCTCCTGTGGCGGCCGGCCCTATGATCCGGGTCAAATACCGGGCCCGCCGTTACCGGCCGGGAGGGCCCTCCTAGGAGGCTCAGGATGATCTCCCGTCTGCTGTTTTCGCTGGCCGCATTACTGCTGCTGGCTGCTCCCGCTTCGGCCCAGGACGTCAAGCTGCGCCTGCTGGGGACGACCGATATTCACGTCCATGTGCTCAACTACGACTATTACCGCGATCGCGAGGACGATACGTTCGGCCTGTCGCGCACCGCGAGCCTGATCCGCCAGGCGCGAGGCGAAGTGCCCAACAGCCTGCTGATCGACAACGGCGACGCGATTCAGGGCAATCCGCTAGGCGATTTCGTTGCCCGCCAGCGCGAACTGAAGCCGACGGATGTCCACCCGGTTTACCGGGCATTCAACATGCTGGGCTATGACGCCGGGAATATCGGCAATCACGAATTCAACTACGGGCTCGACTTCCTGGCCAAGGCGATGGCCGGGGCCCGTTATCCCATCGTCTCGTCCAACGTCTATCACCCGGACGGCCAGAAGAACTACTTCACGCCCTACGTCATCCTCGAGCGCAAGCTGAAGGATGCGGCGGGCGCCGAGCATCCGATCAAGATCGGTGTGATCGGCTTCGTGCCGCCGCAGATCATGCAATGGGACCGCGCCAACCTGCTCGGCAAGGTGGTCGCTCATGACATGGTCGACACGGCCCGGCGCCTCGTGCCCGAGATGCGGGCGAAGGGAGCGGACCTCGTCGTCGCCGTGCCGCACTCGGGCATTAGCCCGCGTGAGCGGCAGGGCATGGACGAGAACGCCGTCACCTACCTGGCACAGGTGCCGGGCATCGATGCCATCCTGGCCGGTCATTCGCATCTGCTGTTCCCCGGCGACCCGTACAAGGGCGTGCCGGGCGTCGATGTGACCAAGGGCACGGTGCACGGCGTGCCGACCGTGATCCCCGGCTTCTGGGGCAATCACCTCGGCGTCATCGACCTGTCTCTCTCCCGGGCCAACGGCAAGTGGGCCGTGGCCGGCTCGGAAGTGTCGGTGCGCTCGGTCTTCCGTATGGAGGGGCGGCAGCGTGTGGCGGCAGTACCCAACGACCCGGAGATCGCCGCGGCACTGCGCTCGGAGCACCAGGGGACGCTGGAATACGTGCGCGCCCCCGTGGGCAAGACCTCGGCGCCGATCTACAGCTATTTCGCGCTCGTCCAGGACGACCCGTCGATCCAGGTCGTGACCGACGCGCAGATCTGGTACATCAAGAGCCTGCTCAAGGGCACGCCGCACGAGAACCTGCCCATCCTCTCGGCCGGTGCGCCCTTCAAGGCCGGCGGCCGCGGCGGTGCCGATTACTACACCGACCTCAGCGCCGGTGACATCGCTATCAAGAACGTCGCTGACCTCTATCTCTATCCCAACACGGTGCAGGCCGTGGTGATGACCGGCGAGGGTGTCCGCGAATGGCTGGAGATGTCGGCAGGCATCTTCAACCAGATCGACCCGGCCAAGGGCGACGGACAGGCCCTGATCAACCCCGGCTTCCCTTCGTTCAACTACGACGTCATCGACGGCGTCACCTACAAGATCGACGTCACCAAGCCGCGCCGCTACGACAACGACGGCAAGGTCACCGACCCGGCCAACCGGCGCATCGTCGACCTGCAGCATGGCGGCAAGCCGATCGACCTGGCGCAGCGTTTTGTGGTGGTGACGAACAACTATCGGGCCAGCGGCGGCGGCAAGTTCCCCGGCGTGGATGGCAAGAACGTCATCGTCGAATCCCCGGACGAGAACCGCGAAGCCATCATCCAGTATTTGCGCAGCGTCGGCACGGTGAACCCGAGCGCCGACAGCAACTGGAGCTTCGCGCGCTCTAACCCGCCGGTGGTCGTGGCCTTCGACAGTGCCCCGGCGGCCGAGAAGCTGCTCGGCAATCATCCGCGCATCAGCAAGCTCGGGACGGCGGAGAACGGCTTCGTGCGTTACGGCATCAAGCTCGATTGACGCCGAGTGTCAGGGCCCGCCCCAGCCGGGGCGGGCCTAGGCACCACCCCACACCTCGTCCGCCACCTCGACGATGCGCGCCAGCTTGCGGCGCTCGATATCCTCGGTCACCTTGTTGCCGTGATGGGTGCTGGCGAAGCCGCATTGCGGTGACAAGCAGAGATTCTCCAGCGGCACGTATTTCGCGGCCTCGTCGATCCGCCGCTTGAGAGCGTCCCTTGATTCCAGTTCTGGCTTCTTGGTGCTGACCAGGCCGAGCACGACCCGCTTGTCCTTGGGCAGATAGCGCAACGGCTCGAAGCCGCCGGAGCGTGCCGTGTCGTATTCGAGGAAGAAGCCGTCGACGTCGAGCGTGTTGAACACCGCCTCGGCGACCGGATCGTAGCCGCCTTCGGCCATCCACATGCTCTGGAAATTGCCGCGGCAGGTGTGCACGGTCACGGCCATGGATCTCGGCCGCTTGGCGATCAGGGTGTTGATGATCTCGGCGTAGCGCCGGGGCAGGGCGTCGGGGTCCTCGCCGTCGTTCTTCACCTGGGCGCGGATATCCTTGTCGCAGAGGTAGGAGAACGACACGTCGTCGATCTGCAGATAGGTGCAGCCGGCGGCGGCAAGGTCGGCGATCTCTTCCTGGTAGCCCCGTGCGATGTCGGCCCAGAACTCCTCGATGTCGGGATAGGCGTCCTTGCTGACGATCTTGCGCCCGCCGCGCATGTGCAGGTAGGTCGCCGCCGGGATGCAGAATTTCGGCGTGCGCCGGGTCACCGATTTCAGGTAGGCAAAGTGGTCGACCATGATCGGCTTTGTCCGCCGCACCTTTTTATCGACCACCAGCATGGACGAGGTCTTGCCCGTCTCCCCGCCTTCGCCCTTGAAGATGATGGCGTAGTCGGATTGCGTGGCCTTTATCCCGTCGAAGCCCGTCAGAAAGTCGGTATGCCACATGGCGCGGCGGAACTCGCCGTCGGTTACCCCCTGCAGCCCGGCCTCCTCCTGCAGCTTCACCGCCTCGCGGATACAGCGGTTTTCGACCTCGCGCAGGGACGCGGCGTCGATCTCGCCCTTCTGGGCCTTGTCGCGGGCCTGCTTGAGCTCGGCCGGGCGCAGCAGGCTGCCGACATGATCGGCGCGGAAAGGCGGGCGGGCAGGGGCCATGGGGTTCCTCCGGGCGGTCTGGCAGGCACTTGATCGCGGCATGCCCTTGATCTTGGTATGTTTTTAGACCCGAGGAGGGCCTTTGAAAAGCCATCGGAAGCGGCCAGAATCCCACCCGTCATGAGCGCCGAGAGAATCCGCCTCGCGGTCTTCGATTGCGACGGCACGCTGGTCGACAGCCAGCACGCCATCGTCGAGGCGATGAGCTACGCCTTCGCCAACGAGGGCCTGCCTGCCCCGCCGGCCGAGGCCGTGCGCCGGGTCATCGGCCTGCCGCTCCTCGAATGCGCCACGCGGCTCATCCCCTCCGGCGCGCCGGCCCTGTGGGAGCGGCTGAGCGAGGCCTACAAGCAGGCCTTCTTCGCCCAGCGCCAGCGCCCCGACCATCACGAGCCGCTCTTCGACGGTGTCGCCGCGGCACTCGATGCTATCGAGTCTGCGGGCTGGCTGCTGGGCATCGCCACGGGCAAGGCCAGGCGCGGCCTGCTGGCGGTGCTCGAACGGCATGGGCTGGAGAAGCGCTTCGTCACCTTGCAATGCGGCGACATGGGGCCGGGCAAGCCACATCCCGCCATGCTTGAGCGCGCCATGGCCGAGACCGGGGCGGCGCTGGCCGACACAGTGATGATCGGCGATACGACCTTCGACATGCTGATGGCGCGCAACGCCGGCGTGCACGCCGTCGGCGTTGAATGGGGCTATCATCCGCCCGACGAGCTGCGCGGGGCCGGGGCGCACACGCTGGTCGGCGCCTTTGCCCATGTGCGGGAGGCCGTGTTCCGCTGCGGTGGGGGCCAGTCATGTGGCTGAAAAAATCATGCGTCTGAGAACCGTCGCTACCGTCGTCGTCGTGCTGATCGCCGCCCTGGCGGTAACGGCAGTGGCGGTCGTCACCAACATGGATTTCGGCCCGTACAAGGGGTTGATCGAGGCCAAGGCCAAGGAGGCGACCGGGCGCGATCTCAAGATCGGTGGCGAGTTCAAGGTGATGGTCGGGCTATCGCCGGCTCTCGCCGTGTCCGACGTCAGCTTCGCCAACGCGCCCTGGGGCAGCCGGCCGCAGATGGTGACGGCGCGCCGCTTCGAGGCGCAGGTCGACCTCATCCCGCTGCTCTCCGGCACGATCCGGGTGCGCCGGCTGGTGCTGCTCGACCCCGACATCCTGCTGGAGACCGATGCACGCGGCCGCGGCAACTGGGAATTCGCTGCGGCCGCTGCGCCGGCCTCGACACCGCAACCGGCAAGGGATAGCGGCAAGCTCGCCCTGCCGCAGGTCAATGCGCTGGAGATCCGCAATGCGAAGCTGGTCTACCGCGACGGCCAGACACGCAAGAGCCACACCGTGGCGCTGGCCCGTGCCTTGCTCAAGGCCGACAGCGAGCAAGCGCCGCTGACCCTCGACATCGACGGTATGGCCGACAACATCAAGCTACAGGTGAGCGGCGAGGTGGGCTCGATCGCGGCGCTCGGCAGCCCGGGCACGGCCTTTCCGGTCAAGCTGACCGCCCGCGTACCCGACGTGGTGAGCCTGCGCGTCGAGGGGCAGGCGACGGAGCCGCTTTCGGGCAAGGGCTACGACTTGCGTATCAATGCCGAAGCCGGCGAGATCGCCAAACTCGCGGCCCTCGCCGATGTGAAGCTCCCGGCTCTCGGTCCGCTGAAAAGCACGCTACGCCTGACCGAGGCCAACGGCAGGCCGACGCTGCCCGAGCTCAATGTCGAGGCAGGCCGGCGCGATCTCGTGCTGGCGAAGATCGTCGGTGCGGCCGGCGATCCGGCACAATTCCGCGGCCTGGCGCTTGACGTGTCGGTCGAGGGGAACGAGATCGGCAGTCTCTCCGGCCTGCAGATCCCCGCGCTGCCGCGGCCGCTGCCGCCGGTCCCGGCGCTGGGGCCGTTCCGCCTGGCGGCGAGGATCGCCGAGGAGAACAACCGGATCAGCCTGCCGTCGGTCAACGCCGAGTTGGGCCGCAGCGACCTGCTGCGCCTGACCGTGCAGGGAGCCATGCGCG
Organism: Alphaproteobacteria bacterium; assembly: GCA_016869415.1. Classification (GTDB taxonomy): domain Bacteria; phylum Pseudomonadota; class Alphaproteobacteria; order CACIAM-22H2; family CACIAM-22H2; genus VGEI01. Next base: position 1,104 of record VGEI01000021.1, on the reverse strand, counting down.
ATCCGCTGGAGCGCCAGGGCTTCTCCCTCGCCGTCGCCGGCGAAGCGAAGGATCTGCAGGCAGTGGCCAAGGTGCTGAAGACCGACACGCCTTGGGAAGGGCCGCTGAGCCTGTCGGTCCGCGTCAGCGATGCTGGCCCGAACCGCTACGCACTGGGCAATTTGCGCCTGGCGGCCGCCGGCAGCGATCTGGGCGGCGAGGGCACGGTGTCGCTGGCCGGCGAACGGCCGGCGCTCGCGGCGAACCTTGCTTCGACGACGATCGATCTGGCCAAGCTGCTGCCGGCAGGCGGCGCGAAGACTCCTCCGCCGGCCGCACCGTCCGGCGTCTCTAGCCGACCTGCCGCTGGTCAGCCGAAGGGCGACGGGCGGTTGTTCCCTGCCGACCCGCTGCCCTTCGAGCTCCTGCAGACCGCCGACGCCGAGCTGCGCTACCGTGCCGACGCCATCCGCCTACCCTCGGGGCCGCTGCTGCGCCAGACGGCGCTGCAGATCAGCCTGCGCAACGGCGAACTGAACCTGAGGCCCTTCGCCAGCGAACTGGCCCAGGGCAGGCTCGGCGGCGAGGCGAGCCTGAGCGCGCGCAGCGGTGCTACGGCGCTCAAGTTCCAGACACGCGGCCTCGATCTCGGCGCACTCGACAAGGAGATTCCAGGCGACGATCTGGTGACTGGTGGCAAGACGGACATCGATCTCGACCTTCGCGGCAGCGGGCGTTCGCTTCGGGCCATTGCCGCATCGCTCGACGGCAGCCTGTTTCTCCATACCGGCGCAGGTTCCTTCGCCAGCCGTTACAGCGACATGCTCGGTCTCGGCGACCTTATCGAGGTGATCAGCCGCTCGCTGCCGCGGCAGGAGCGCACGCCGCTCAACTGCGTCGTCGCCAGGCTCGACCTGCAGGGCGGTGTGGCAGCTATCCGCGCCCTCGTGGCTGACACCCAGCGCCTGACCCTCGACGGCAGCGGCCGTCTCGATCTGCGCTCCGAGCAGCCGGACATCCTGCTCAACACCAGCACCAAGGTGGTGAGCCTGCTGAGCCTGCTGCCGCCGATCCGCGTCGGCGGCACGCTTGCGAACCCGTCCTTCGTTCCTGATGTCGGCGCCG
>VGEI01000020.1 GCA_016869415.1 Alphaproteobacteria bacterium | reverse complement strand
CGAGAATCGCGCCGCTGGCGCTGGAATTCCACCCGAATCTTGTTAGGAATCCTTCAAACGGCAGACGAGGGCGGCATGGCCAGGGCGACGACGATCTACGGCATCAAGAACTGCGACACGATGAAGAAGGCGCGGGCCTGGCTCGAAAGCTGCAAGGTAGCGCACGAGTTTCACGACTACAAAAGCGCCGGGATCGAGCGCGGCGTGCTCGAGGACTGGGCGAAGAAAGTCGGCTGGGAGGTGTTGCTCAACCGCGCGGGTACGACGTTCAGGAAACTACCGGAGGCCGACAAGGCAGGCCTCAGCGAAAAGAAAGCGCTGGCGCTGATGCTGGCGCAGCCCTCGATGATCAAGCGGCCGGTGCTCGTCGCCAGCGGCAAGCTGCTCGTCGGCTTCAAGCCGGACGAGTACGCCAAAGCCTTCGGGTAGGACGTGTTCGCCTAGCGTGTCTCGCCGCGCGCCGCGAGGCGCCACTGCTCGGGGTAGGCGAAGTTGTTGCGCCACAGGCCGTGGACGCCGCCCTGGGCTTTCGCCTGCTGGGCGAAGTAGCGGCTCGAGCGGCGCAGATCGGCCACTGCCCAGCCGGCTTCGACCATCGCCGCGCTGAGATCGATGCCCTGCTCGGAGCGGCACTGTCCGACGAAAGCTCCGTCGGCGGACGGAACCGGATTGCAGTCGACCGGCCGGTTGGCAATCAGATTTTCGAGGGCGCGCTGCGAATCGGCGCCGCACCGGTACTCCCAGACGCCGTCGCGGCAGATGAGCGCGGCCGGCGGTGCTTCGATGCCCTGCAGGCGGACCGTCTGGCCGGCGACAACCAGAGTGCTGCCGTCGAGGACTGTAGCTGGCCCGGCGAGGGTGGACGATTTCGCGGGGCTGGGCTCGTCGAAGACGAAGTGCAGCGCGGCGGCCGTAGTGCCGGCAAGAGTCGCGAGCAGGATCGACGCCGCTGCGGTCCAGCCCGGTACGCTTGACGGCAGCAAACGCCGGAAGCCGGTTCGCGCGGCCAGGAGAGCGCCGCCGGCACCGTCCTCTCCATCGCGATCGAGCAGCGCAGCGTCGGGGAGTGCTTCAGCGGCCGGCTTTCCGGCCAGGGGTTTCGGCGAGGGTTCGCTCATGAGGTGATTGTCGAAGGCCTGGGTTAGCGAAGCGTTTACCAAGGCCGCGTTCCGCGCAGGGCGGGGCTGCAGCGATGGAATGGCCTCAGCCGATTCCCACCGCGTAGGCCGTGCCGACCGCAATCACGCCGCACAGGGCGAGGGCAACGAGCCAGCGGAAATTGCCGCCGGGTAGAAGGCTTGCAGGCTCGGGGGACAGGCGTGTGGGGCGTTCGAGCTGTGTCATGGGCGGCGGTGTCGCGGGAGTATGCTTGACGGTCACTTAACGATTGCGGACTCGTGTCTATTCCGCGGTGTGCTGCCGCACACCGTGCCTGCTGCTCCGCGGGCGGGTTCGGCGCGACTAGGATTGCAGCGCGGCGGCGGCTTCGAGCGCGAAATAGGTGAGGATGCCGTCGGCGCCGGCGCGCTTGAAGCCGAGCAGGGATTCCAGCACGACCTTGCGGTCGAGCCAGCCGCGCTCCACCGCGCCGCTGAGCATCGAATACTCGCCGGACACCTGGTAGACGTAGGTCGGCACGGCGAATGCCTCTTTGACCCGCCGGACGATGTCGAGATAGGGCATGCCCGGCTTGACCATCACCATGTCGGCCCCTTCGTCGATGTCGAACGCCACTTCGCGCAGCGCCTCGTCGCTGTTGGCGGGGTCCATCTGGTAGGTGCGCTTGTCGCCCTTGCCGAGCGCCGAGGCGGAGCCGATGGCGTCGCGGAACGGGCCGTAGAAGCCCGAGGCGTATTTGGCGGCGTAGGACATGATGCGCACCGCTTCGAAGCCGCCGCGGTCGAGCGCCTCGCGGATGGTGCCGACGCGGCCATCCATCATGTCCGACGGCGCGATGATGTCGCAGCCCGCTTCGGCCTGGATGAGCGACTGGCGGACCAGAACCTCGACGGACTCGTCGTTGACCACGTAGCCGTTGCGCACCAGCCCGTCCTGGCCGTGACTGGTGAAGGGATCGAGCGCCGCGTCGCAGAGCACGCCGATCTCGGGCACCGCCTTCTTGATGGCGCGCACGGCGCGGCAGACGACGTTGTCGGGGTTGCAGGCCTCGTCGCCGTCCTCGCTCTTCAGGTTCATCGGCACGACGGGGAAGATGGCGATCACCGGGATGCCGAGCTTCGCCGCCTTGCGCGCGTCCTTGACCAGTTCGTCGACCGTCAGCCGGAAGACGCCGGGCATCGAAGGGATCGGCGTGCGCTTGGCCTTGCCGTCCTGGACGAAGACCGGCCAGATCAGGTCGGCCGGCGACAGCCGGTTCTCCGCCACCAGCCTGCGGCTCCAGGCGTCGCGGCGGTTGCGGCGCAGGCGGGTGCGCGGATAGCGGCCGAGTGTCATCGACGTCTCCGTGAGTGCGGCTGACTTTCTAGCGGGCGGCCGATGCGTTGTCACGCCGCGTCAGGATACGGGGCTCACCTGCAGCGTCGTGCCGTCGGTGCCGGTGATGCGCACCGAGGTGCCGGCCGGAAGGTCGGGACCGGCCACCGGCCAGAGCGTGTCGCCGAAGCGGATCTCGCCGCGGCCGTTGACGATCGCGGTATCGAGAGAGGCGAGCTGGCCAACGAAGCGCGCCGTGCCGCGGTTGACGTCGCTGGTCATCGGCTCACGCGGATGATTGCGCAGCCACAGCCCGGTGGCCACGGCGGCCGCAGCCAGGACGGCGAAGAGCGCCACCTGCCAGGCCCAGCCGATCTCCGGCCAGGCGAGGCTGATCAACCCGACCAGGGCGGCGGCGGCGCCGATCCAGATCAGGGTGATCCCGGGAACGAAGGCCTCACCGATGGCCAGCACGACGCCGGCGCCGATCCAGAACCAGCCGTTCACGATCAGCTCGTCTTCGGCACGGCACTGCTCGGCCGTGCGGTTGATTGCGCGGCGATGGCGTCTTTGGCGATCTCCGCGATGCCGGCCAGGCTGCCCAGCACGCCTGTCGTCTCCATCGGGATCATCACCAGCTTCTGGCTGGGGCTGGCGGCGAACTTGCCGAAGGCCTCGACGTATTTCTGGGCGACGAAGTAGTTGATCGCCGCAACGTTGCCGCCGGCGATCGCTTCCGAGACGAGCTGCGTGGCCGTGGCCTCGGCGGCGGCCAGCCGCTCGCGCGCTTCGGCGTCGCGGAAGGCGGCTTCGCGCCGTCCTTCAGCGCCGAGGATCGCCGCCTGTTTCTCGCCTTCGGCCCGCAGAATGGCAGCCTGCTTGTCGCCCTCCGCGGTCAGCACCTCGGCGCGTTTCGAGCGCTCGGCGGTCATCTGCTTGGCCATGGCGTCGAGCAGGTTCTCGGGCGGCTGGATGTTGCGCAGCTCGATGCGCGTCACCTTGACGCCCCACGGCGTCGTCGCCTGATCGATGACGGCCAGGAGGCGGCGGTTGATCTGGTCGCGGTTGGACAGGGCCTCGTCGAGATCCATCGAGCCGATGACGGAGCGGATATTGGTCATCGACAGATTGACCAGCGCCAGATGCAGATCCTGAACTTCATAGGCGGCCTTGGCGGCATCGAGAACCTGATAGAAGACCACGCCGTCTGTGGTCACCGTGGCGTTGTCCTTGGTGATCACCTCCTGGCTGGGGATGTCGAGCACAGTCTCCATCACCGAGAGCTTGCGCCCGACACGGTCGATGAAAGGGGTGACAAGGTTGAGCCCCGGCTGGAGGACGCGCACGTAGCGGCCGAGCCGCTCCAGCGTCCACTGGTGACCCTGCGGCACGATCTTCACGCCCATGAAGATCGTGACGATGACGAGAATGGCGATACCCGCAAAGACGACGAACGCCGGCTCCATGTAACCTCCTACAAGTCCGTCGGTCCCGACTCTACCGAAGGCGCGCGAACATCTCTAGCGGCAGCACAACTTCTATGCGGCGCGGACGAAGGGGTCGAAGATCTGCCGCGTGTCGCCGCAGGTGAGGCCGAGATCGGTCAGGTGCGGCCCGGCATTGCAGGCGAGGCACTGGCCTTCGAGGGCCTTGAATGTGCGATAGGGTGGTTTCCAGGTGCAGATCTCGCCGGCGCCGGCGACCACGCGCTTGTGAGCCTCCGCGACCTCGTGCGGCGTGCCCGCCGAGAGGATGCCGGCCACCGGATAGGCGATCTCGGCGATGATCGCGCCGTCCTTGACTACGCAGTTGCCGCCACCCATCTCGACCACGCGGTTGGCGGCGAGCGCCATCTCGGCCGGCCTGGAACCGTAGACGACGAGATTGTGGGAATCGTGGGAGTAGGAGCTGGCATAGGCACCCTGCCAGCGATCCCAGTCCTCGATGATCGCCGTCTGCGGGCCGCGGTTGCTGCGGCCGTGACGGTGCACGACGGTCATGGTGCTGGCATCGTCGGGGACGACGGCGAAACCGTCGCGCACGTCGACCTCGCGCTCACCCCAGGAGGTAAAGCGCGCCCCCTTGATCGTGCGTACGACGGCGCGACCGTGAACCATGCCCGGAATGCGCACACGAAAATCGTCAGCCGTAAGTGGGTTCACCTTCATGGTGCGGACCGGCGGCAGGGCCAGGGCCGCTTTGGGCGCTTCGATCATCCGGCCATGCTCGGCCACGCGACGCCCGTTGGCGTAGACCGCTTCGACCGCGACCTCACGCAGATCCGACAGAACGAGAATATCGGCGCGGCGTCCAGCGACGACCTGGCCGAGGTCGTCGCGGCGCAGGCGGATGGCGTTGTTGATCGTGGCACAGCGGATGGCCTGCAGTGGGTCGAGGCCGTAACGGATCAGGCGGCGCAGTACGTCGTTGATGCCGCCGCGCTCGACCAGGATGTCCGGAAAGACGTCATCGGTGCAGACGGTCAGGCTGGTCGGGATGACGGGCAGCTTGTTAAGCGCCTCGACGATGCCAGGCAGCAGGTAGTCGTGCGAGCCGCGAATCTCGACCGTCATGCCGGCGCGCAGCTTCTCGATCGCGTCCTCGGCCGAGGTGATCTCGTGATCCGCCGAGATACCGGCGGCAAGGTACGCCTGCAGCGTCTGCCCTTTCAGACCGCGGGCGTGGCCCTCGATGATCTTGCCCGAGGCCAGCGCCTCGGTGAGGATGCCGACCATCCGCGGGCTGGCCTCCAGCACCGCGTTCATGTCCATGACCTCGGCAAGCCCGGCTACTTCCGGCCAGCCGAGCAACTCGCTGATCTCCTTGGCCTGGAAATCGGCGCCGGACATCTCCAGACCGGGCGCTGCCGGGACACAGGACGAGGCCTGGACGATGAAGCGCAGCGGCAGGCCGCGGCTGGCCTCGACCGCGTAGCGCACCCCGGCGACCCCCAGCACGTTGGCCAGCTCGTGCGGATCGCAGAAAATCGTCGTCGTGCCCTGGGGCAGGACGACCGAGGCATAGTTGTGCGGCAGCATGTGCGAGGATTCGAAATGCACATGGCCGTCGATGAAGCCCGGCGCCACGTAGCGGCCGCTGATGTCGACCGATTGCCCGGCTGCCTTGAAGCTGCCCGGCGGATGGACGCTGGCGATCAGCGGCCCGACCAGGCCGATACCGGCGTCGCGCAGCTCGAGTGTCGCGACATCGACGACCTTGCCGCCTGTGAGCAGCACGTCGAAGGGCTCGCGGCCTTGCGCCGCTTGGATGGCGCGCAACCGTGTCGCAAGGCCGATAGCGTCGCTCATCACTCGGCCTTGATGTTGGCGGCCCTAACGATCGTTCCGAATTTCTCGATCTCGCGCGCCAGAAAGGCCGTGAACTCGGTCGGGTTGCTGCCCAGCACACGCAGCCCGGTCTCCGTGAGCTTGCTGCGGACGTCAGGTTCCTGGATCGCGGCGGCGATCGCTTCGTGCAGCCGCGTCACGATGGCCATGTCGATCTTGGCTGGCGCGAAGAAGCCGAACCACACGGTGACGTTGACGCCCTTGAGGTCGGGATGCTCGGTCAGGCTGGGTATGTCGGGTGCCACTGGCGAGCGCGTTGGTTCGGTCGTGCCGAAGGCCTTGATGTTGCCGTTGCGATAATTCGGTAGGGCCATGACCAGCGGCAGCATGGCGAGGTCGATCTGGTCGCCCATCAGGTCAGTGACCATCTGCGCGCCCACCCGGTAGGGCACGTGCACCATCTTGACCTTGCCCTCGAGGTTGATCATCTCGCCGGCGACGTGCAGGGAGGTGCCGACACCCGAGGTCGCGTAGTTGAGCTTGCCGGGATTGGCGCGCATCAGCTTCAACAGCTCGTCAGTGTTGGCAGCCGCGAGCGACTTCTTGCCGACCAGCACAAGCGGCGAGGTGCCGATCAGGGTAACCGGCTGGAAGTCGCGCTGGCTGTCGTACTGCACGATCGAGGGCGAGACGAGCTTGGCGATCGCCATGGTGCTCTCGACGGAGAAGAGCAGCGTGTAGCCGTTGGGTGCCGCCTGCGACGCCTTCTGCGTGCCTACAACGCCGCCGGCACCGGCGACGTTCTCGATCAGCACGTTCTGGCCGAGCCGCTCGCTCATCTTGGCCGCCACGATGCGGGCGACCGCGTCGACACTGCCTCCGGGGGCATAGGGCACGATCACGGTAACCGGCCGCGTCGGATAGGCCTGGGTGAAGGCAGGCCCGGCTGCGAGCAGTATGCCAATGACGATGAAGCTGCGGAGGAACAGGGTCAGCATGGAATTCTCCCGGGGAAGCTCCTCGATTTGACGGCGCCCTTGCCGCCAAGTCAATGTTCGGTCCGCTGGAGCGGCGTTGACACGGTCACCGGCCGGATCGTAGATCGACGGGACCGCGATCATTCGTATTCCGCTGCCTGGACCTTTCATGAGCGACGTGTCTGCTGTTGCCGACGAGATTCATTTCGACCATCGCTGCTGGCTAGGCCATGTGGTGCTTAACCGCCCGAAGGCCTTCAATGCCCTGACGCACGACATGTGCATCCGCTTCGATCGGCAGATGAGGGCCTGGGCGGACAACCACGAGCTGGGCCTCATCGCCATAACGGGGGCGGCCGGGCGCGCCTTCTGCGCCGGCGGCGATGTGCGGGCGCTCTACGAGGCTGGCCCTGGCAGCCGCCTGACCCGCGATTTCTTCTGGGACGAGTACCGGCTGAATCGCCGGCTGTTCCGCTACCGCAAGCCGTATATCGCCTTGGCTGATGGCATCACCATGGGCGGTGGCGTGGGCGTCTCGGCCCCGGCGCGCATCCGCGTGGTGACCGAGCGTACGCTCTTCGCCATGCCCGAAACAGGGATCGGGCTGTTTCCCGATGTCGGCGCCAGCTACTATCTGTCCCGCTGCCCCGGCCAGACCGGGATCTACCTCGCTCTCACCGGTGCGCGGATCAAGGCTGCCGATCTGCTCGGTCTTGGGCTCTACACCCACTACGTGCCCTCAACATCGCTGCCGGAACTGCTCGTGGGTATCGAGCTCGAAGCGGTGGGACCGGTGCTGGCGCGCCTGACGGCGTCGCCGTCGGAAGGCTCGGTGCTGGAGGCACAGCGCCAGGCAATCGACCGCTGTTTTGCCGGCAGCACGATCGAGGACATTCTCGAGCGCCTGAAGAACGAGGGCGGAACCTGGGCGGAGACGACACTGACCACCCTGTCGCGCATGTCGCCGCTCAGCCTGCGTATCACGTTGCGCGAGCTGCGCGAGGGCGCGTCGCTTGAATTCGAGGACTGCCTGCGCATGGAATACCGGCTGGTGCGGCGCTTCATGATGGCGAGCGACTTCTACGAGGGCGTGCGGGCTGCGCTGGTCGACAAGGACAACGCGCCGAAATGGAACCCGGCGACGCTGGCGGAGGCAACTCCGGCGCTGGTCGATTCCTATTTCGCGCCGTTTACAGATGAAGAAGAGCTGCATTTCGACGATTGACCGGGAGGAGTTCTGCCATGGCGACGATTGGATTCATTGGCCTCGGTAACATGGGCGGGCCGATGGCCCGCAATCTGCTCAAGGCCGGCCACGAGGTGCAAGGCTTCGACGTAGTGAAGGCGAACGCCGACGCTCATGCTGCTGCGGGCGGCATCGCCACCAGGACCGCCGCTGATGCTGTCAAGGGAGCGGAGTTCGTCATCACCATGCTGCCAGCGGGCGAGCACGTCCGGAGTGTCTATACGGGCGAGGGAGGCGTGATCGGTGCAGCCGGGAAAGGAACGCTGCTGATCGACTCCTCGACCATCGATGTAGCGAGCGCGCGGGTCGTCGCCGTGGCCGCGGGTCAGGCCGGCTTCCCGATGCTCGACGCCCCGGTGTCGGGCGGCGTTACCGGGGCAGAAGCGGGGACGCTGACCTTCATGGTCGGCGGGCCGGAGCAAGCGTTCCAGCGCGGCCTGCCGATCCTCCAGGCGATGGGCAAAAATATCGTGCACGCCGGTGCGGCCGGGAACGGCCAAGCGGCGAAGATCTGCAACAACATGATTCTGGGGGTGGCGATGATCGCTGTCAGCGAAGGATTTCTGCTGGCGGAGAAACTCGGCCTCGACGCGCAGAAGCTGTTCGACATCAGTTCCAAGTCGTCCGGCCAGTGCTGGGCGATGACCAGCTACTGTCCCGTGCCCGGGCCGGTACCTGCCTCGCCGGCAAACCGCAACTACAAGGCCGGCTTCACCACGGCCATGATGCTGAAAGACCTCGTCCTCGCCCAACAGGCGGCGGCGGCGGTCGGGGTTGCGACTCCGATGGGTGCTCTGGCGCAGTCCCTCCAGTCCCTGAACGCGGCCACCGGCCAAGCCGGTTTGGATTTTTCTAGTGTAGTCAATATGTTGAGGGGAGGAAGCGGCAGTGCAGGGTTAAGTTAATTGATCTTTAACGCAAAGAAAGGCATTGTTTTTCAAAGATATCCCTAAGAGGACCGGCGATGAAGGCTGCCTATCTCGAAGCTGTGGCGCTTGTAGAGCGCCTGCATCGTCACTTCCTCGAAGTGGTAAAGGTCGAGATGGACCGGCTCGGCGTTCGGGATATCAACAACGTCCAAGCGCTGATCTTGTACAACATCGGCAACGAGGAGCTGACAGTCGGAGAGTTGACCCAGCGCGGCTACTATCTTGGCTCGAACGTGTCCTACAATCTCAAGAAGCTGATCGAGCAGGGCTACATTGCCCAGGCTCGCTCGCCGCACGATCGTCGCTCCGTCCGCATCAAGCTGACCCAGAAGGGCCTCGACCTGCATCGCCGCCTCGACGGCGTATTCCAGAAGCACGCCGACGAGTTGGGACGCGGCACTATGAAACTTGAGGAACTGCAGGCGACGGACCAGACACTTCGCCGTATCGAGCGGTTTTGGAATGCTGCCGTCGCCGAAGGCGGCGTCCCGACGACCACCGCCGCGTAGCCGGCCCGCTTTGCCGGCCGCCCTCTAGCGGTCACCGCTGTTCCGGAACTGGTAGGACGGCCGGCCCTGTGGGTCCGGTGCAAAGTGAACATCTATCTCGGCCGTCCGGTCGCAGCCTGCGACCGTCCATCGCTCGCTCCATCGGCCGCGTGCGTGGTCGGTGCGGTTAGTCACCGCACTGGCGATGATCTGCATGCGGCTGTTGCACTGAAGCGCAGCCGATGCCGAGGTGGTCAGCGCGAGCTGTCCGGCGTCGTGCTGCAGGCGAAGGGTGGCGAGCGATTCGCCTGGAAACATCGGCAGCGGCACGACCCCTTGACCCGGACGGATTACAAAGCCGAGGCTGCGCACGCCAGGCTGCCCGCAGGCGGTCACCTCCCAGGTCTCCTGCCATGCCGCAGTCTTTGGCACTTTGGCCCCAGCGTCGAAGACTGGATCCTCGACCGGCTGCCAGGCGCGGCCCCGGGTCGGCCGGATGTCGGCGCAGCGGGCGGCGAGAGCCGCCGGCTCGAACGCGGTGATGGCAGCACGAACCTGTGCGAGATGCTCAGGCGAGCGGATGAATTCTTCCAGACGCTGTACCTCGGCGGTGGGACGTTGCTGCGCGGCGGCCGGCAACGCCGCAAGTGCGAGCAGTCCGACTGCGGCGAGGCGCCAGGTCATAGTCAGCCGGTAAAGGCCTGAATGCCGGTCTGGGCACGGCCGAGGATCAGCGCGTGAATGTCGTGCGTGCCTTCGTAGGTATTGACCGTCTCCAGGTTCAGCATGTGCCGGATGACGTGGTATTCGTCCATGATGCCGTTGCCGCCGTGCATGTCGCGAGCGGTACGTGCGATATCCAACGCCTTACCGCAGCAGTGGCGCTTGATCAGCGACACGGTTTCTGGCGCCAGGTTGCCCTCGTCGAAAAGCCGGCCCGCGCGCAGGCAGGCCTGCAGGCCGATAGCGATCTCCGTTTGCATGTCGGCTAGCTTCTTCTGGACCAGCTGATTGGCGGCCAGCGGCCGGCCGAACTGCTTACGTTCGAGCGTGTACGAGCGGGCGGCATGCCAGCAGAACTCGGCAGCCCCCATGACGCCCCAGGCGATGCCGTAGCGAGCGCGTGTCAGGCAGCCGAACGGTCCCTTGAGCCCTTTGACGTTCGGCAGCAGGTGCTCCTCGGAGACCACGACTTCGTCCATGACGATCTCGCCGGTGATCGAGGCACGCAGACTGAACTTGCCCTCGATCTTGGGTGCGCTAAGGCCTTTCATACCCTTCTCGAGAACAAAGCCGCGGATCTCACCGGCATCATCCTTCGCCCATACGACGAAGACGTCGGCAATGGGCGCATTCGAGATCCACATCTTGGCACCGGACAGGCTGTAGCCGCCGGCGACCTTGCGGGCGCGCGTCTTCATGCCGCCGGGATCGGAGCCGTGGTCGGGCTCGGTGAGGCCGAAGCAGCCGATCCATTCGCCGGCCGCCAGCTTCGGCAGGTACTTCTGGCGCTGCGCCTCGGTGCCGTAGGCGTGGATCGGATGCATCACCAGGGACGACTGCACCGACATCATCGAGCGATAGCCGCTGTCGACGCGTTCGACTTCACGGGCGATCAGTCCGTAGGCTGTGTACGACGTACCGGCGCAGCCGTAGCCCTCGATCGTCGAGCCGAGGAAGCCCATCTCGCCCATCTCGCGGAAGATCGACGGATCGGTGGACTCGTTGCGAAAAGCTTCCTGCACACGGGGAAGGAGCTTCCCTTGCGCGTATTGGCGGGCCGATTCCTGGATCAGCCGCTCGTCCTCGGTCAGCTGCTCGTCGAGCAGGAACGGGTCCTCCCACTTGAAGGCAGCCGCAGCAGGTTTCGGCGCGGCGGCGCGGGGCGAGGATGCGGTCATGGCAGGCTCCATAGCGGCGTCGTCTGGAAGGGTAGGGCGGGCGAGAGGCGAAATCCAGCAGTCAACCGGACGGCAGGACGGCGGTGGCCTCGATCTCGACCTTGGCCCGGTCTTCGACCAGGGCGCGTACCTCGACGAGAGTCATGGCCGGATAGTGTCGCCCCATCACCTCGCGATAGGCAGCGCCGACGGCCGGGAGGGCGCCCAGATACTCGTGCTTGTCGGTCACATACCAAGTGAGCCGGACGACATGTTCGGGGCCGGCGCCCGCTTCCCTGAGGACCGTGACGATGTTCTGCAGGGCCTGCTTGGCCTGGCCGGCAAAGTCGTCGGTCTCAAAGCGCTCTTCGGCGTTCCAGGCTATCTGGCCGGCAACGAAGACTTGTGTGCCGCGGGCGGCGATGCCGTTGGCGTAGCCCTTGGGCTTCTTCCAACCCGGCGGGAGCAGGGTCCGGTTCATGGGTACTCTCTCGCCAGTTAAAAAATTACTTTATATCTAAAATAATCTACGCCGGAGGCTTTCCCCGGGCAAGCCGCGCGTTGGTGCAGGCGCCGCCCAACGCTATCCTTTCAGGACGACGATTCGGGTATCCCATGTCTCGCGAAGTCATTTTCGAGTTCGTTCAGGTGGGCAACTCCGTCAAGGTTACGGCCCTAGACGCCGAAACCCTGGTTGAGGTTTCCATTGTAGGATCGCCGACAGCGCCACGTTCCCACCTCAAGTCGACAGCGTTGCGTAAACTTCGCTACGTGTTGCGGCGACGGCGTACAGCGGCCGACGGCAAAGGCAAAGTTGTGGACGTGAAAGCTTAGCGAACAAGCTGCGACCGGTTCGCAAAAAAAGCCCGCTATCCTTAAAGAAACATTAAAGCTTTCTTCCTAGAGTTCTGCCGCGGGCCGCTTCTGAGGGGTGAGGCAGGCCGCGTTAACCCGTGGAATGCTAGCACTTGGTAGTGTCGAAATATGGCTGAGCCCGTTACCCCCCTTGACCCGAACGGCAAGTCCGCCGACGGCAAGACCGGTCCGGAACTGACGTGGAAGATCCTGACGCCCGCCGAATTGGCGGCCGCCCTCGCGAGCCACGAGCGTTTCGTCAAAGGTATCCCCGGCGGACGGCGGGCACTGCTTGCCCATCATTCTTTCGAAGGCTCGGACTTTACGGGCCGCACACTGACTGAGATCGACTTGGTCGGTGCCAAGCTTGCCGGCTGCCAGTTCCGCAAGGCCAAGATGGCGCGGGCTAACCTGTTCGCCGCCGATCTGCGGCGGGCCAATCTCGACGGCGCGGAGTTGACGCGTTCCGATCTCCGCGGGGCCTCGTTCCGCGGCGCCTCCCTGAACGGGGCGATTCTTACCGATGCCGATATACGCGAAGCTGTGCTGGCGCGTGTGCAGCGCGAGCTCATCCCGGTCAATAACGAAAGCGAATCGGCGGCAACCGATATGTCCGTCATTGACGCCAAGGGCGCCGATCTGTCGAGCGCGAAGCTCGGCGGCTCGTTCGTGCTGCGTGCCGATTTCACCAATGCCTCGCTGAAGGGCACCAATTTCCGCAAGGCCGATCTACGGGCGGCGAATTTCACCAACGCCAATCTCGAGGGGGCGGTCCTCTCGGGCTGCAAGGCGGCTGGGGCGAATTTCCAGGGGGCCCTGATGAAGGGCGTGCAACTCTGGGACGTCGACTTCAAGGGCGCCGACCTGACCGGCGCGGTACTCGACAAGGACTTCGACAGCTCGATCCTGCGTAGTGCCATTCGCAACGACGTCAAGTACGACACCGTCGTAGATATCGAGGCTATTGCCAATCTGCATCGCCTTTGGCTCGAATCAGCGACTAAACAAGGCCAGGCCGCACGGTTCGATAAGGCGGATTTGCAGGGCAAGGACTTCAGCAGCAAGCGGCTGGCAGCAGCCTCGTTCTTCGGGGCCTGCCTTCTCAGCGCGCGCTTCGCCGAGGCGGCGCTGATGCGCTGCGACTTCACCGGGGCCGATCTCCGCCAGGCTGCGTTTCACAAGGCCGATCTGCGCGGCGCGGTCTTCGTCGACGCGCGGATGATGGAGGTCGATCTCCGCGGGGCCGACCTGAGTCCACTGCTTAAGGTGGGTGCCGCGCAGGCGACGGTGGTCGCCAATCTTCGTGGCGCCAATCTCGTCGCGGCGAAGCTGACCGGTGCCAATCTGAAGCAGGCCTGTTTGAGCGGCGCCGACCTTTCGCGCGCTGACCTCACCGACGCCGTTCTCGACGGCGCCGATTTGCGGAACGCTATCCTCGACGGCGCCACGATCGGTGGCGCAACCATGGCCGGAGCGGACCTGCGCGGCGTGGAGGGATTGGCGGCGTGACTGGCCGCACGAAACCGACCGATGAGGCCGGGGCGCAGGACGATGGGCCGGCCTGGGCGCTTCTCAACGCCATGCCCGATCTTGCGGTCCTCGTCCGCAATGACACAGTTCATTCGATCAACCGGGCGGGAACGTGGCTGATCGGTGCTGGCGGCGCCGCGGAGATCCTGGGACAGCGACTGGACCGCTTCTTCGACGCGCGCACCATTCACGCGGCTCTCGTCGCAGGATCGAGCGGCGGGAAGGACCCGTCGTGGCACCGCTCGCGCATCAAACGCGTCGACGGCATCCTCGCCGACGTGGAGGTGCGGGCCGTGCCATTGCCGGGTCATAGCATGCTGGCCGTCGTCGCCCGAAAGCTCGACGTGACTGCCGTCCTCAACGACCGGAAATCGACCGACGCTCACGCTACCGACGGGATGAACCAGCTCGTGGCTAGTATGGCGCATGAGTTGCGCACACCGCTCAACGCCATCATTGGCACCGCGGAGATTCTGACCCGGCAGATGTTCGGCGAGATCAATACCCGATATCTCGGCTACGCCGAGGACATTGCAGCGAGCGGTCAGCATCTGTTGCGGATCATCAACGACATCCTCGACTACGCCAAGGTCGAGGCCGGCGAGATGACGCTGCGCCTCGAATCGTCATCGATGGCGGATATCGTCCGTGCGAGCCTGAGACTCGTTGCCGGCCAGGCCGACCGGGCCGGCGTGGTGCTGACCGACGATCTCGGCGGGCCGATGCCAACCGTGAAGGTGGACGCGACAAAGGTCAAACAGATCTTGGTGAATCTGCTGACCAACGCAATCAAGTTCACGCCGCGCGGTGGCCGGGTGATCGTGAGGCTCGCCCCCGGCGCGGCCGGCTTCATCAACGTCAGCGTAGGCGACAACGGCATCGGCATGACGGAGGCCGAGGCCGCCGACGCCATTCTGCCTTTCCGCCAACCCAAGCGACCTCCCGATGGTGGCTATGCCGGAACCGGCTTGGGATTGCCGATTGCCAAGGCGCTTGTCGCGCTACACGGGGGTACCCTCAAGATCGCTAGCGCTCCAGACAAAGGCACCGAGGTCACCGTTACCCTTCCGGCCAACCGCGCCTCGTAAGCGCTTTCGCCTTGATCTCGTCCGGGGGCGTGTTAACTAGAGCCCCAAGCGGGCCGGCACGTCGGCCTGGGAAACCGGCCGAGACAGGGGCTTAGGGGAAGCGGCGAGCGAATGGAGTATTTTCTCCAGCAGGCGATCAACGGCATCACGCTCGGCGCCATCTATGGTCTTGTGGCCATCGGTTACACGATGGTCTACGGCATTATCGGCATGATCAACTTCGCCCATGGTGAGATCTACATGATCGGCGCCTTTGTCGCCGTCATTGCGTTCTCGATCTTGGCGATGTTCGGTATCGCCAATGTGCCGCTGGCCATTCTCATCGTGCTGGCGGTAGCGGTCATCTTCACCTCCGCCTACGGCTGGACGGTCGAGCGTATCGCCTATCGGCCGCTGCGCGGCTCGTTCCGCTTGGCGCCTCTGATCTCGGCGATCGGCATGTCGATCTTCCTGCAGAACTATGTACAGGTGCTGCAGGGTGCGCGCGTCAAGCCACTGCAACCGGTCGTCACCGGAGGCCTGACGATCATGCGCAGCGATCACTTCACCGTGGCGCTGTCCTACATCCAGATCCTGATCATCCTGACCACCGTGGTGCTGATGATCGGATTCTCGCTGCTCATCGCGCGTACGGCGTTGGGCCGGGCGCAGCGAGCCTGCGAGCAGGATCTGACGATGGCGGCGTTGCTGGGCATCAACGTCGATCGCACGATTTCGCTGACCTTCGTGCTCGGCGCCGGGCTGGCGGCGGTGGCCGGCGTCATGGTCACTCTCTACTACGGCGTGGTCGACTTCTACATTGGCTTCCAGGCGGGTCTGAAGGCCTTCGCCGCTGCGGTCCTCGGCGGCATAGGTTCACTCCCCGGCGCCATGCTCGGCGGCCTGCTGATTGGCCTGGTCGAAGCATTCTGGGCCGCCTACTTCACGGTCGAGTATAAGGATCTCGCCACTTTCGCGATCCTCATCCTCGTCCTGATTTTCCGGCCGACCGGGCTGCTGGGCCGCCCGGACGTGGAGAAGGTCTGAGCGATGACGGAAGCGGCGGTACCCACCCGCATCGCTTCGGCCATGAAGGAGGCGGGGCTAGCGGCGTTCGTTGCGCTGGTGCTGGCGATGCCGATGGTCGGGCTCTATACGGTCGATGAGGGCGGGGTGCTCGTCGTCCGGACGCGCTTCGACTGGGTTCTGATCGGTGTGCTGGTGGTCTTTGCCGGGCGTCTTGCGATGGCCTATTGGCCCGCCACGCTGCGTATCCCGGCGCGGCGCGATGCCGCGCATGTCGCGGCCGATGGGCATTTCAACATCCTGAAATTCCTGGGCATCGCCGCGATATCTCTCGCCGTCCTGCTGCCCGTCCTGCCGGTCACTGACCGCTACGTGATCGATGTGGCGACCACTGTGCTGATCTATGTGATGCTCGGTTGGGGGCTCAATATCGTGGTCGGCCTCGCCGGTCTGCTCGATCTCGGTTACGTCGCGTTCTATGCCGTGGGCGCCTACAGCTTCGCGCTTCTGGCGCGCAATTTCGGCCTGAACTTTTGGGAGTGCCTGCCGCTCGCCGGTGCGCTTGCCGCGCTGTGCGGTATCCTACTCGGCTTTCCGGTCCTGCGGCTGCGCGGCGACTACTTGGCGATTGTCACGCTCGGCTTCGGCGAGATGATCCGCATCGTGCTGATCAACTGGCAGAGCTTCACCGGCGGCCCTAACGGGCTGACCAGCATTCCGCGGCCATCGTTTTTCGGCCTACCCTTCACCCGCAACCCCGAAGAGGGCGAGACCGCCTTCCATCAGTTCTTTGGCTTGGAGTTCGCGCCGTATCACCGCCTAGCCTTTCTTTACTATCTCATCTTGGCACTGGCTCTAGTCACCAACGCCTTCACCATGCGTATCCGCCGGCTACCTATTGGCCGTGCCTGGGAGGCGTTACGCGAGGACGAAATTGCCTGTCGGGCGCTCGGTATCAACCCGACCAATACCAAGCTGACGGCCTTCGCCATCGGCGCCATGTTCGGCGGCTTCGCCGGCTCCTTCTTCGCCGCGCGTCAGGGCTTCATCAGCCCGGAGAGCTTCACTTTCATCGAATCGGCGATGATCCTCGCCGTGGTGGTTCTCGGCGGCATGGGCAGCCAGATCGGCGTCGTCTTAGCCGCAACGCTGCTGGTCGTGCTGCCGGAGTTGGGACGGGAGTTCGCTGAGTTCCGTATGGTGCTGTTCGGCGCCGCGATGATTGCCATCATGATCTGGCGGCCGCACGGGTTGCTGGCACGCCGGGATCCCTCGATCGTGTTGCCGCCGGCGAGACGGGGGGCGGCGTGAAGCCGGTTCTGCTCGAGGTCGAGCATCTGACGATGCGCTTTGGCGGGCTTATCGCGGTCGACGATCTGTCCTTCGCCGCCCGTCAAGGCGAGATCACTGCGATCATCGGGCCCAACGGAGCCGGCAAGACGACCGTATTCAACTGCCTGACCGGCTTCTACAAACCGACCGTTGGGCGGCTCACACTGCATCATCCCGCGGGTCCGCTGCTGCTCGAGCAGATGGAGGGCTTCCGCATCGCGGCGCGCGCCCGGGTAGCGCGTACGTTCCAGAACATACGCCTCTTCCCGCGCATGACCGTGCTCGAGAACCTGATCGTCGCCCAGCACAACGTGCTGATGCGCGCCTCCGGCTTCACGCTGGGCGCCCTGTTTGGCCTCCCGCGCTATCGCCATGCGGAGCAAGATGCCCTGGAGCGCTCGTGTCTCTGGCTGGAGCGTATCGGTCTGGTCACCCGGGCCAACGACGAGGCCGGTAGTCTGCCCTATGGCGACCAGCGCCGCCTGGAGATTGCCCGCGCCATGTGCACGGATCCGGTGCTGCTCTGCTTGGATGAGCCGGCTGCCGGTCTGAATCCGCGTGAATCGGCGGAGCTGAACCAATTTCTGACGGGTATTCGCGAGCGCGAGAAGATCGGCATTCTGCTCATCGAGCACGACATGAGCGTGGTCATGGGCATCTCGGACCATATCGTAGTTCTCGATTACGGGAAGCGGATCGCCTCTGGCTCGCCTGGCACGGTGCGCCGCGACCCCGCCGTCATCCGGGCCTATCTCGGAGAGCCGGAGAGCGACGCGGTTCCTGCGGAGCGGACTTGAGATGCTGACGCTCTCCGGTATTCACACGTTCTATGGACCAATCGAGGCGCTGCGCGGAGTCGACATCCAAGTCGCCAGAGGCGAGATCGTCACTCTGATCGGCGCCAACGGCGCGGGCAAGTCGACGCTGCTGATGACCATCTGCGGCCGGCCGCGCGCGACGCGCGGGCAGATTCTCTTTGACGGAGAGGACATCACCCGTGACGAGACCTTCCTGATCGTCCGGCGCGGCATCGCTCAGGCGCCGGAAGGACGGCGGATCTTCGCCCGGCTCACCGTCTTCGAGAACCTGCAGATCGGTGCTACCGTCGGCCAGCCACAACATTTCGACGAAGATATCGAGAAAGTCTTCATCCTGTTCCCGATCCTGCGCCAACGCCGTAACCAGCGTGGCGGCACGCTGTCAGGAGGCGAGCAGCAGATGCTCTCGATCGGTCGCGCGCTGATGAGCCGCCCGCGTCTCCTGCTGCTCGACGAGCCGTCACTCGGATTGGCGCCGATAGTGGCCAAGCAGATCTTCGCAGCAATCGCGGAGATCAACCGCACGCAGGGGCTTACGGTGCTGCTGGTCGAGCAGAACGCCTTCCACGCACTGCGGCTGGCTCATCGCGGCTACGTCCTGCAGACAGGGCGGATCGTGCTCTCCGGTACCGGCGCGGAACTGCTGGCCAACCCGGAGGTGCGCAGCGCTTATCTCGAGGGCGGGGTTCACGCATGAACTCGCTCTTCGGCAGTTCGTTTGGCGTTTTCGTCGGCTTGACCGGCGTCCTTATCGGCTTTGCCGCGGCGCTGACCGGCCAAGCGTTTGCCGACACCTGGCGCCCGCGTTGGCAGGTCATGCTCAGCGCATTCGGCCTCGCGCTGGTCGCGCGCTTCCTCGATTTCTCGCTGTTCGGGGGCAGGCTGCTGTCCCTACCGGCGTTTCTGGCGGCCTGGGCGTGGCTCGCCGCCGTTGGGCTCACGGCATGGCAGATCAACCTTGCGCATAACATGGTAAGACAATATCCGTGGCTCTATGAGCGGGCAGGGGTTTTCGGCTGGCGGCGCCGCGACGGTACCGCCGATATTGCCGGGACACCCGGGCAGCACTAAGGTTAAGCCACGGCCGTTCCTCGGCCAGAACCGTCACAGGGAGATAATCATGCGAAAAGCAGGACTCGGTATCATCGGCGCGGCAGCGATCGCCTTCGCGACGCCAGCCCTTGCCCAAGAGATAGTGATTGCGACCGCCGGCCCGATGAGCGGCCAGTACGCCTCGTTCGGCGAGCAGATGCGCCGCGGCGCGCAGATGGCCGTGGCCGACATCAACGCGCGTGGCGGCGTCAACGGCCGCCGGTTGCGGCTTGAGATCGGTGACGACGCCTGCGATCCGAAACAGGCGGTGGCCGTCGCCAACCAGCTGGCCTCGAAGAAGGTGGCGTTCGTTGCCGGGCATTTCTGCTCCGGCTCGTCGATTCCAGCCTCCGAGGTCTATGCCGAGGAAGGCATCATCCAGATCTCGCCGGCCTCGACCAACCCGACGCTCACCGAGCGCGGTGCCAAGTTCAAGAATGTCTTTCGGGTCTGCGGCCGTGACGATCAGCAGGGTATCGTCGGCGGCGACTACATCGTCGACAACTTCCGCGGCAAGCCGGTCGCCGTCATCCATGACAAGTCGGCCTACGGCAAGGGCCTGGCGGATTTCGCCAAGGCGCGGATCAACAGCAAGGGCGTGACGGAAGCGATGTACGAGGCCGTCAGCCAGGGCGACAAGGACTTCACCGCCCTGATCAGCAAGATGAAGGCTGCCCGCGTTGACGTGATCTACTATGGCGGCTACCACACTGAAGCCGGCCTGATGATCCGCCAGGCACGCGAGCAGGGTCTCAATGCGACCCTGGTGTCGGGCGACGCCCTGGTCACGCAGGAGTACTGGTCGATTACCGGCAAGGCGGGCGAGGGGACGATCATGACTTTCGACGCTGACCCGCGTAAGAACCCGGTCGCCAAGACGGTCGTCGACAAGTTCAAGGCCCAGGGTTACGACCCGGAGGGCTACACGCTCTACACCTACGCGGCGATCCAGGCCTACACGCAGGCCGTGACGCGGGCGAAGTCGACCAAGATGGACGACGTGCTGAAGTTCCTCAACGGCGCGACGTTTGACACCGTACTGGGCCTGATCAGCTTTAACGCCAAGGGTGATGTAACGACCCCGGCTTACCGCGTCTATGCGTGGAAGGACGGGAAGTACGACTACATCAACTGATGTGGGCCTTCGGGCCTCGGCCCGAAAAACGAACGGCCCGGCGGTAACCCCGCCGGGCCGTTTTCGCTTGTGTCGGTTGAGGCCTACTTCTTTGGCCGCCGTCCGGCCGGCTTGCGGCCAAGCCCGATTTTCTTAGCGAATACTGAGCGCTGTTGCGCGTAGTTGGGTGCGACCATCGGATATTCGACCGGTAGCCCCCATTTCGCCCGGTATTCGTCGGGCGTCATGCCATAGGCCGTGCGCAGATGCCGTTTGAGCATCTTGAGCTTCCTGCCATCCTCCAGGCAGACAATGTAGTCAGGCGTGATCGACTTCTTGATCGGCACTGCTGGCCTGGTATTGGCCGGGACGCCACCGTGCGGCTTGGGCTCCAGTGCTAGGAACGACGCATAGATCGTGCGAATGACGTCGGCGATCTGTGCTGGCGGGAGCGTGTTGTTACTGACGTAGGCCGCAGCGACGTCGGCCGCCATGCGGAGCAAATCTCCTGCGGCGGGCCCTGGTTTGTCGGAGGTCATTGGCAATGAGATCTGCTGGGTATCCGGGGACTGTTTTGAGGGATTGGCA
Source organism: Alphaproteobacteria bacterium (assembly GCA_016869415.1). Lineage (GTDB taxonomy): Bacteria > Pseudomonadota > Alphaproteobacteria > CACIAM-22H2 > CACIAM-22H2 > VGEI01. The sequence continues at coordinate 173 of VGEI01000020.1, read as the reverse complement.
AGTGCTGCGAAGAAATCAGCTGACTCTGACAGCGGCGTCAGGTGAATAGATAGGCATTGAAACGAGCGCTGTCAATTTTTTCCATAGTTTTACTATTCATTAAAAATGACTTAAAGGCTCATTAAATATTAATTGGAACTGAAATCTATTATCGTCAGTATCGTCAGTATTCA
>VGEI01000019.1 GCA_016869415.1 Alphaproteobacteria bacterium | reverse complement strand
GCTGCCACATTGTGTCGAAAAGCTGGCGGCAATTTTCTTAGCCTGTAAGTCCTTGAGAATGCGGGCGGCGGTTATGTCCAGTTATGTCCAAGATGTCTAATAGCGCATTCGCTCCGCCTTATTTGTAAACCCCTGGGAGAAATTTTTTTCCACCATCCCTGTACATAACGTCTACCCATTCCCATTTGAAACCTGCCGGCACTTGCGGCCGGCCCGATCTTTCTCATGGTGAATAGGCCCGACAGGAGGCGGCCGGCGCTGGCGCCCTGGCCGGTCTTCCGCTCATCGACCTGCGGCCGGCGCGGCAGCATCCATGACCCGCGATCTTAGCGGGTGCCGGCGCCCGCCCGGCGGGCGATAAAGGGGGAAAGGAGACCTCCTATCGAGTGGTTGTCACTCACTAGCAGCTTTTACTGCGCGGTCGTGCTCGTCCTGTCTTATGGACTGCGGGGCACGGCCGGTTTCGGCAGCGTGGTGGCCATGCCGCTGCTTGCCCTGGCCGTGCCGATGAAGATCCTGGTGCCGGCCTGGACCCTGATGGGCTTGGCCGCCTCGCTGACCGTGCTCGGCCGCGACCGCCGGGCCATCGCCGTCCGCGACACCCTGCGCGTGCTGCCCGGCTGCCTCGCCGGGATCGGCTTGGGACTCTATGTCTTCACCACCCTCGACACCGACAGCCTGGCCCGGGGCTTCGGCGCGGTGGTCGTGCTCTACGGCCTTCACGCACTGTGGGCGAGCTTTCGGCCGCGCCAAGCCCCGGCGCTGCCGGCAAGGCTGCTCGCTCCGCTTACCGGCGCCTTGGCAGGGGCGACGGGCGCCACGTTCGGCACCATGGCCAGCCTGTTCTTCGCCATCTATCTCGACGCCCTGCGTCTGGGCAAGGCCGAGTTCCGGGCCACCATGTCGGCCCTGCTTCTGGCCCTGAGCGCTGTCCGGGGGGTGGGCTACTACGCTGTTGGCGAGTTCAGCCTCGAGGCGGTCCTGCTCTTTGCCGCCGGCGCCCCGCTGATGCTGCTCGGAATGTTTCTCGGCGACCGCATCCACACCCGCATCCGTGAGGACCACTTCCGGCGGATCGTCTGCCTCGTGCTGATCGTCAGCGGTCTGCCCCTGATCCTGCGTTAACGTGATCGCGGTCACAGCCGCCAAGGTTCGGCTGCCCTAACGCTTTCTTCCGGTCCGGCCGTCGGCTATCGTCGCGGCGGCGGCAAACCTGGGGGCTCGTCGGCCGGTCGCGGCCGCTTGTAGATCGATGGAAACCAATCTGCACCGCTACGTCTGGACGCATTCTCGCCGCGAGACGACATTCCTGATTCTGCTGACGCTGGTCTCGCTGCCGATCTACTACGTCACGCTCGACATCCCGAAGAACATCTTCAACCAGGGCATCCTGGGCAAGGGCGTGACCTTCCCCAAGGAAGTCTTCGGCATCCCCTTCGAGCAAGTCGGTTATCTCTTCTGGCTCTGCTTCCTCTTCCTGCTCTCGGTGCTGATCAACGGCGGCATCAAGCAGTACATCAACACCTACAAGGGCCGCCTGGGCGAGCGGCTGCTGCGCCGGCTGCGCTACGAGCTGGTCTCGCGCATCATGCGCTTCCCGCTGCCGCACTTCCGCAAGGTCTCGTCGGGCGAGCTGATCCCCATGATCACCGCCGAGGTCGAGCCGCTCGGCGGTTACATGGGCGATGCCTTCGCTCAACCTTTGATCCAGGCCGGCACGCTGGCAACCATCGCCACCTTCCTGTTCATCCAGAACTGGATCATGGGTATCGCGGCGATCATCTTCTTCCCGCTTCAAGGCTGGATCATTCCCAAGATGCAGCGCAAGGTGAACCAGCTCGGCAAAGAGCGGGTGCGGGCCATGCGCAAGGTCTCCGAGCGCATTGGCGAGGCGGTGGCCGGCGCCCAGGAGATCCACGCGCACGGCACGGCCACCTATGAGCGTGCCGATTTCTCCGACCGGCTCGGCAAAGTCTTCGGCATCCGTTTCCAGATCTATATCCGCAAGGGCCAGGTCAAGTTCCTCAACAACTTCCTCAACCAGATGGCGCCGCTGATGTTCTACTCGCTCGGCGGCTATCTGGTGATTCAGGGCGACCTGACGGCCGGTGCACTGGCTGCGGCGCTGACAGCGCACAAGGATATGTCGGCGCCGTGGAAGGAGCTGCTCGACTACTACCAGCAGACCGCCGATTCCAAGATCAAGTACGAGCAGGTGACCGAGCAGTTCAAGCCGGAGAACATGTTCGAGGAGGCGCTGCAGGCGCCGATCAGCGAGCCGCCCAAGCCTCTGCAGGGCGACGTCGTGGCCAACAATCTCGTGGTGGCCGAGGACGGCGCGGTGCGTCTGCTCGACGGCGTCAATCTGGCCATCAAGGCCGGCGAGAAGGTCGCCGTCGTGGGCAAGGTCGGCGGCGGCAAGGAAGCGCTGGCGCGCGCTCTGGCCCGGCTCTACCTGCCCAGCGGCGGCAAGCTGACCTTTGGCGGCGTCGACGCCATGGTTCTGCCGGAGCCGACGCTCGGCGCCCGGGTCGGTTACGTGGCGCAGGATTCCTATCTGTTCTCGGCCAGTGTGCGCGACAACATCCTTTACGGCCTGCGCCAGCGTCTGGTGAACCCGCGCGAGCGCGAGGCGGCACTGGAAGTCGAGCGGCAGAGGGTGCTCGCTGAATCGCGGCGATCGGGCAATCTCGATCTCGATTCCGAGGCGGACTGGGTCGACCTCGCCGTTGCCGGCGTGGACGGACCTGTCGAGCTCTCGGCGCGGCTGGTCGAAGTGTTGAGGGCGGTCGATCTGGAGGAGGATGTCTTCCAGCTCGGCCTGCGCGGCGCCATCAACCCCAAGCAGCACCCGGCTATCGCCGCGCGCATTCTTGAAGCCCGCAAGACGCTGCTGCAGCGCCTGGGCGAAGCGTCCGGCGACGCAACGCTACGCAACCTGATCGAGCCCTTCCATCCGGAGCGCTACAACACCAATGCCACGCTGGCCGAGAACCTGCTGTTCGGCACGCCGATCCAGCCGGCATTCGAGGTCGACAAGCTGGCGGTCAACCAAGCCGTGCTCAGGGTGCTGGGCCAGGTCGGCCTGACCGAGATGCTGGTCAAGGCCGGCCGCGGGATCGCCGCGGAAATGGTCGAAATCTTCGCCGACCTGCCGCCCGACCACGAATTTTTCACCCAGTTCAGCTTCATCTCTTCCGACGACCTGCCGGAGTTCCAGGCGATCCTGGCGCGCGCCGCGCGCGAGGGCACGCCGATGCTGCCCGAGGACCGGGCGAAGCTGATGACCCTGCCGTTCAAGATCATCCAGACCCGCCATCGCCTCGACGTCTTGACCGACGAGCTGAAGGCCAAGGTGCTGGAGGCGCGCAAGGCTCTGCACGGTAGCGACGATCCGGCGGTCAAGGCCGGCGTCGAATTCTTCGACCCCGACAGCTACAACGCGGCCGCGACCATCCAGGACAACATCCTGTTCGGCAAGCTGGCCTACGGCCAGGCCAAGGCCAGCCAGCGCGTCGGCAAGCTGATCGAGGCGATCGTCAACGAGACCAATCTGCGCCCGACCATTGTCGAGGTCGGGCTTGAGTTCCAGGTCGGCATCGCTGGGGCGCGTCTGGCAGCGCCCCAGCGCACCAAGGTCGCCATCGCCCGTTGCCTGATCAAGCGTCCCGATCTGCTGATCGTCAACGAGGCGACTGCGATCCTCGACGCACAGGGGCAGGCCCGCACGCTCGAAGGCGTGCTCAAGGAAGGCGAAGGACGCACGCTGGTCTGGGTGCTGCACAACCCGGCGCTTGCCGAGCGCTTCGACCGGGTCCTGGTCGTCGGCGAGGGCCGCGTCCTCGAATCGGGGGCGGCGAGCGAGCTGCAGAAATCAGGTACCCTGTTCGCTGAACTCACGGCTACGGCGGCATAGCGGAAGGCGGAGGAGTCAGAGATGTCGATCAAGGAAGAAGTCGAGGTTCTGCGCAACATCCCGCTCTTCGCCAAACTCGAGCCGGCAAAGCTCAAGTTGCTGGCCTTCACCAGCGAACGGGTGACTTACGAGAATGGCCAGCCGCTGTTCCAGCAAGGCGATCCGGGCGACGCCGCTTACATCGTCATGGAGGGTGCCGCAGACATCCTGATCAACACGCCCAAGGGCCCGGTGAAGGTCGCGACATTGGGTAAGCACCAGATCATCGGCGAGATCGCCATCCTCTGCGACGTACCGCGCACCGCCACCGTGACGGCGAACCAGCACACGGTGACCCTGAAGATCAATAAGGAGACGTTCTTCCGGCTGGTCACCGAATTTCCGCAGATGTCGGTGGAGATTATGCGCGAGCTGGCCCGCCGTCTCGACAAGACCAACGAGCAGCTCCGCCAGGCAGTGACCAAGGCCGGCAGCTGAATCCTTGTCAGGAAAAGCTAAGCAAAGACGCTAAGCAGCGCGCCGGACCTGTTGGAATTGCTGCCGCCGGCCTGCTGATAGGCTGATACCGGCTTGCCGAGCGTGGCGCCGGTCGAGGGGCCGTCGCCCGATTCGCCGCCGCTTGCGCCCGTCCCGTCGAATTTGGGCAACGCCGGCAGCAACGGCTGGCCTTCGGCAGGCCCCGTAGCTTCGCCGGTCGCCGAACCGCCTTGACTGCCTTCGGGGTTGATCGCTTCCTCGGCTTTCGCCCGATTCTCCTGCGCGGCCTGGGCCCGCAGTTGCGCGATCTGCGCCTGTGCGCCGGCGGCGACGGCCCGGTCCTGGCCCGAAGGCTGCGCCGGAGCTAAGGCGGCGCGCACCACTTGCTCAAGCTGGCGGATGGCAGCCTGCGGGTCGCTCGAGCTGGCGCTCGCCTTGATCGGCACCTCGCCGCCTACGGCGTACTGCCTTCCGTCCGGGCCCTGCTGATAGCTATAGCTGGGCGCGCCGGCCTGGGCTCCACCGGCGGCGGCATGCGCCTGCTCGTGGGCACGGACCTCGCGATCGCGGGCCTTCAGTTTGGCGACCTGCGCCTGCTCTTCCTGGGAGAGTTCCTCGCCGCCCGCGGAGCCGCCGGAGCCCTCGCTGCCAGAATCCGTATTTTCGGTTTCGGATCCGCCTTCCTGGGCGGCGACGCTGACGCCGGGCCGGGCGGGCGGGGTGAGGTCGAGGCCGGATACGGCGGCCTCGGATACGGGCGCAGTGGACTTTGAATCATGCTCGGACGTCGCCTGGCGTGACACCGGCGCGACCGGCGCAATCGGTGCGGCCGACGAAAAGAACACGCGCAGCGGCGCGGCTGTAGCTGACGAGACAGGGGCGATCATGTTCCGACCGGTAGTATCTCGCGCAGCATTCTGCCACGCGATCTCGGCATTCAAAGTAACAGAACGGGGAGGCAATGGTAGTTAACAAATGGATTTGACGCGCATTTTATCTATCTGGTGAAAACGGTGCCGAATCAATCTCCGGCGCCTTGCCGGCCACGATATCGGCGGCCAGCCTTCCGGAGCCGCACGCCAGTGTCCAGCCGAGGCCGCCATGCCCGGCATTGACGAAGAGATTGTCGAAACGCAATCGGCCGATCAGCGGTCGCCCATCGGGCGTCATTGGCCTTAGGCCTGTCCAGTAGCGCACGCGGTGCGGCTCGGCATGCGCGGCCAGGCCGGGGAACAGCGTGGTGGCGGCGCGCAGCACGGCCTGGGCGCGCACCGGGTTGAGCACGGTGTTGTAGCCGGCGAACTCCGCGGTGCCGGCGGCCCGCAGACGCGTTCCCATGGGTGAGGTCGCGACCTTCAGCGTGTCGTGCAGCACGGGCAGGCGCGGCGCGGCGTTCCAGCCATCGATGTCGATCGTCGCCGAGTAGCCCTTGACCGGGTAGATCAGCAGCTTGGTGCCGATGCCGCGCGCCAGACCCGGCGTCCAGGTGCCGAGCGCGACGACTACGGCATCCGCCGTAGTGATCCGCCGGTTGGTGCGCACGCCCTTGATCCGCCCGCCATCGACGTCGAAGCCGACCACTGTCTCGCCGAAACGGAAGGAGACGCCGGCGGCCTTACAGCATTCGCCGAGCGCCTGGGTGAAGGCGTATGCGTCGCCACTCTCGTCGCCGGGAAAGTAGAGCGCGCCAGCCAGCTCCCCGCTATCCTTGAGGGCCGGCTCCCGCGCTACGATGCCGCCCCGGTCGAGGCTCTCGGCGGGCAGGCCGAACTCCTTGAGGCGTTCGCTGTCGCGTGCCGCACCTTCGAAAGCGCGCGGGTCGGCGAAGACCTGCAACGTGCCTTTCGTCGTCTCGTCATAGTCGAAGCCGAACTCGGCACGTAGCGCCCGCTGCAGGGCCAGGCTGTAGACGGCGAGCCGCGTGTTCGCCTCGGTATTCCGCGCGTGGTGATGCGCCCGCGATTGCCAGAGGAATTTCAGGCCCCATCCCGCCATCGCCGGCAGGGCGCGCGGACGCACGAGCAGGGGCGAGTCCTCACGCCCCAGGTATTTGATCAGGCGCGTGAGCGTGCCCGGGGCATTCCAGGGGTCGGCGCTGCTCGGCGTGACCAGTCCGGCATTGGCGAAGCTCGTACCTTCGGCCAGGCCACGCGCCCGCTCGATGACGGAGACGTCATGACCGTCGCGGGCGAGGAACCACGCCGTGGTCACGCCCATCAACCCGCCGCCGAGCACTGTGACCCGCATGTACGTAGTCTACCGCAGCCTACCGGAGGAGTTTGCTATAAGTTCGGGCATACCAAAGAAGGGCAAGGGACACGCGCATGCTGGCGGACCGCATCGAAGGTAAGTGGATCGACACGTTCGCAAAGACCTTTGAGCTTTGCCAGGTAAAGTCGGGCGAATCTGTCGCAATTTTGTCGGAAACACAGTCGCGCGCACTGAACGTGCAGCTGACTGAGCTGGCGCTCTTGCGCCTCAAGGCGCGGCCGTTCCACGTCATAGTGCCAACCCCGCCGCAGACCGCACCGGTTCCCGTGCGCTCGACCGGCGCCTCGGACGCGGTCCAGCGGCTGGAGCCGGTGGTCGCGGCACTGGCTGCCTCCGGCATGGTTGTCGATCTCACCGTCGAAGGCATGCTGCATTCGCCGGAGCTGCCGGCGATCCTCAAAGGCGGCGCCCGGCTCCTGATGATCTCGAACGAGCATCCTGAGGCGCTTGAGCGCCTCGGGCCCGATCCGACGCTGGCGCCCAAGGTGAAGGCCGGGGTGAAGCGCCTCAAGGCGGCGAAGACCATGAGCGTCACCTCGGCCGCCGGGACGAATCTTGCCATCGACGTCGAGGGCGCCTTGCCTGCCGGCGTGTGGGGCTGGTGCGACCGGCCCGGCATGGTGGCGCACTGGCCGGGTGGGCTGTGCCTGTGCTTTCCACGCGCCGGCGCGGTCAACGGCACGCTGGTGCTCGCGCGCGGCGACGTGAACCTGACGTTCAAGCGCTACCTCGAGACGCCGGTGCGCCTGAATATCGAGAAAGATTACGTCACGCGGATCGAAGGCGAGGGCGTCGACGCCGAACTGATGCGCAGCTACTTTGCCGCCTGGGGCGACCGCGACGCTTATGCCGTGTCGCATGTCGGCTGGGGCATGAATCCGCGTGCGCGCTGGGATGCCATGGCGATGTACGACAAGCGCGACTTCAACGGCACGGAGCTTCGCGCCTTCGCCGGAAACTTTCTGTATTCTACCGGCGCCAACGAGACGGCGGGGCGCCACACGCTCGGCCATTTCGATCTGCCTCTGCGCGGCTGCACCGTGAGTCTCGACGGCACGCCGGTCGTCGCGAACGGTGTGCTGCAGGGCGATCTGGCGTGAACCTGCCGCGCTATCATCAGAAAGGCTCGTGGCCGCGCAGCATCGTGTTCCTGCACGGCGTCGGCAGCGACGCCGATGCCTGGATGCCGCAGGTCGATCATTTTGCGGCGCGCGGCTATCGCGCCATCGCCTGGAACCTGCCGGGCTACGGCGGCACGCCGGCGCTGCCGGACCTGTCCTTCGCCGGGATCGCGGCCTCGCTGCTCGCCCTGCTCGATGAGCTCAAAGTCGAGCGTGCCGACCTCGTCGGACATAGCTATGGCGGCATGGTGGCGCAGGAGTTCGTGGCGACGCATGCCGGCCGCCTGCGCAGTTTGACTCTCTCCGGAACCAGCCCTGCTTTCGGCCGGCCCGACGGCGACTGGCAGCAGAAATTCGTGCGCGAACGCCTGGCGCCGATCGAGGCCGGCAAGTCGATGGCCGATCTAGCTGCCGGCATGATCCAGAGCCTGACCGGCCGCGCGCCCAACCCGATGGGCATGGCCATCGCCAAGCGCAGCATCGCCCAGGTGCCGGCGGCGACCTTCGCCGCGGGTATCCGTCTGCTGGTCACCTTCGACCGCCGCGATGCGCTGCCGGGTATTCGCACGCCGACCCTGGTTCTGGCCGGGGAGCATGACAGCAACGCGCCGGCGGATATGATGCAGCGCATGGCCGGGAAGATCCGCAAGGCCGAGTATGTCTGCCTGCCGGGCGCCGGGCACCTGGGCAATCTCGAGAACCCAGGCGCCTACAATGCCGCCCTCGAACGTTTTCTCGCTGCTCACTGAAGAGGCGCGTCCATGGACCTTGAACTGCGCAAATCCCTGCCCAGCGAACGCAAGGCGCGCCAGACGGCGCTGATCGCGGCCGTCGGCAAGCTCGGCCGCGAGAAATTCGCGCCGCGCGCCGCCAAATACGACCGCGAAGCGAGCTTTCCGTTCGAGAACTACGACGATCTGCGCGACCATGGCCTGCTCGGCCTCTGCGTGCCGGAGAAGTTCGGCGGACTGGGCGCGGATTTCGAGACTTACTGCCTGGTCTCGGCGGAGATGGGCCGCTGGTGCGGCGCTACGGCGCTGACCTTCAATATGCATGCCTCCTCGGCACTGTGGACCGGACCGCTTTCGGATGACCTCCAGGTGAGTGACAGCGAGAGGGCCGAGCTGGAGCAGCGCCGGACCCTGCATTTCCGCCGCATGACCCAGGGCGGTGCCATCTATGCTCAGCCCTTTTCCGAAGGCTCGGCTGCGGCGGCCGGCAAGGCGCCGTTCGGCACGCTCGCTGCCAAGGTCGAGGGCGGCTGGCTGATCAACGGTAAGAAGATTTTCGCCTCGCTCTCCGGGGCGGCCGACTACTACGGCACCCTGTGCACCGAGGATAAGCCCGAACGCTCGATGCGCGACACGCTCTACATCGCCGTGCCCGCCAAGTCCCAGGGGCTGACCGTCACCGGCGAGTGGGATCCATTGGGTATGCGCGGCACCGTCTCGCGCACTCTGGTGCTCAAGGACGTCTTCGTGCCCGACCAGGAGCAGCTCATGCCGCGCGGCCTCTATTTCCGCGCGGCGATGAGCTGGCCACACATGTTCCTCACCCTCGCCCCTACCTACATGGGCATCGCCCAGGCTGCCTACGATTTCACCGTCCAGTACCTGCGCGGCGAGGTCGAGGGCCAGCCGCCGGTCAAGCGGCGCATGTATCCGACAAAGCAGATCGCCACGGCGGAGATGTACATCAAGCTGCAGCAGACCCGCGCCTTGTTCGAGCGGACCGTCGCCGAAGCCAAGGTCAACCCGTCGAAGGCCGAGCGGCTTAACTGTTACGCGGCGCAGTACACGATCATGGAGAATGCCAACGAGCTTTGCCGCCTTGCCATCCGCACCTGCGGCGGCCAGTCGATGCTGAAGTCCCTGCCGCTGGAGCGGCTCTACCGCGACAGCCGTTGTGGCGCCCTCATGCTGCCCTGGACGGCGGAACTCTGCCTCGACCGTCTCGGCCGCGAGACGCTCTACGAGAACGGCGAGACCGACGATTGATGCTCGACTGGCTGGAGTGCAGGCCGGACAGGGTCGCCCTGCGCTGGCAGGGGACGGATATCACCTACGGGGAAATGGTGCGCCGCGCCGGCCGCACCGCCTCGGCGCTGGCGGCGCGCGGCATTGCGCGCGGTGACCGGGTCGCCATCCTCGCTCATAACTGCCCGGACTATCTCGACCTGCTCTTCGCTTGCGCCCGGCTGGGTGCCGTCCTGGTGACGCTCAACTGGCGGTTGGCGCCACCGGAGTGGCAGTACATCCTCGAGCATTCTGGCGCGAAGCTGCTGGCGCATGAGGGCGAGTTCAGCAAGGCGCTCGACACACTGAATTTGCGGCTCATACGGACTGGGCTCGATCTCCCGTCCTGCGAGGGTGGCGAGGTGCCGCCGGTTGCGGGCAAAGCCGACGACCCGCTGCTGCTGGTCTACACCTCCGGCACGACCGGGCGACCAAAGGGCGCGGTGCACACCGGGGCAACGCTGATGGCCAACGCTGCCGCCGGCGTCGAGGCGCACGCCATGGTCCCCGGCGACCGCATCCTCACTTTCCTGCCGATGTTCCATGTCGGCGGCTTGAACAACCAGACCCTTCCTGCAATCTCGGTCGGCGCCACGGTGATCCTGCAGCCACGCTTTGCACCCGACACGGCACTGGCCGCGATCGAAGGCGAGAAGCCGACGATCATCCTGCTGGTTCCCGCGGTGATGAAGGCGCTGGTCGAGCATCCGCGCTTCGCTTTGACCGATCTCTCCTCCTTGCGTTTCGCCATGGCCGGCTCGTCGGTGGTGCCGGTCGAGCTGATCCGCGCTTTTCATGCGCGCGGCCTGCCGGTCGGGCAGATCTATGGCTCGACCGAGACCGGGCCGGTGTCGATCGTGCTCAAGCGCGAGGATGCGATGCGCAAGACCGGGGCATGCGGCGTGCCGGCCCTGGGCTGTCAGGTGCGCCTCGTAGACGATGACGGGCGCGACGTGCCATCCGGCGCGTCAGGAGAGGTGCTGATCAAGGCGCCCAACCTGATGACCGGCTACTGGCGGGACGAGGCGGCGACCCGGGAGGCGCTCGCGGATGGCTGGTACCGGACTGGCGATGTTGGCCGCCGCGATGCGGAGGGGTTCTACTGGGTCGACGAGCGCAAGAAGGACATGATCATCTCGGGCGGCGAGAACATCTACCCGGCCGAACTGGAGGTGGTGCTGGATAGTTGTCCGGCCATCGCCGAAGGCGCGGTAATCGCGCGGGCTGACCCGAAATGGGGTGAGGTGCCGGTCGCCGTGATAGTGCGCCGGGAGGGTGCCAGTCTGAGGGAGGAGGAAGTGCGGCAGTTGTTCGAAGGACGGTTGGCCCGCTTCAAGCACCCGCATTCAGTAGTGTTTGTGGATGCCCTGCCACGCAACGTTATGGGTAAGATCCTGCGCTACCGTTTGCGCGAGCAATTCGGAAGTTAGGACGTATAGTCAACGTCTTACGTTTTATTAACCTGTTCCCGCTAGGGTCCTCCCTGCAATTAAGAGGCCTCGCCATGGCGCCCCCGTTTCCGCAAAAGTCCGTCTTCTCCGCAGAACTTCATCTTGGCCGTGTCAACGGCCAGGGGATGAACGGCCATGCCAAAGAGGCCGAGCACACGCTGGCGGATGGCGACGTCGCCGAGCTGCGCTCGGAGATCAAGGCGCTGAGCGCCAAGATCGATGCGCTGGGCAAGAGCGGCATCCAGGTGGCCACGGAGCCGGGCGCGCCGGCGGCGGAGCCGGGCATGGACCAGGCCGCCCTCAACAAGGTGAAGGCCGAGGTCGAGGCGATTTCGGCGCGTATAACCTTGACCAAGCAGGAGATCGCCAACCTCAAGCATCCGTTGGCCAAGGAAGACAAGCTGCATTCGGCGGCGATGGAGCTTTCGGCGGTCGTCAAGGCGACCGAGGAGGCGACCACCGCCATCATGCAGGTTGCCGAGCACCTCGACGAGATTGTGCGCGAAGTCACCACCCATGTCAGCGATTCCTATGTCATTTCGCGCCTCAACGAGATGACCGATCAGACGACCAAGCTGTTCGAAGCCTGCTCGTTCCAGGATCTGACCGGCCAGCGCATCACCAAGGTGGTCAAGACCATCGACTACATCGAGGAACGGATCGAGACGATGCAGGTGATCTGGGGCCGCAAGGACATCGAGATGATGCCCATGGGCGACGACAGCATCGTCAAGAAGGACGGGGAGCTCGAGCTGCACGGCCCGCAGGCGTCCGAGCAGGCGATCAGCCAGGACGACATCGACAAGCTGTTCAACTGACGCGGCACCGTCGCGGAGACGAGAAAGGCCGCCCTTCGGAGCGGCCTTTCTCGTCTTAGCGTTCAGAAGACCGCACGGATCGGCTTGCCATCCCGATCGAGCGGGGTGGCGACGACCATCAGCCGGACCACGTGGCCGTTCTCGTCGGCCAGCGGCAGCACGAGTCGTTCCCAGAGGCTCGTGTCCTGCGCCCCGACCGGGTGGCGGAGGGAGTAAATCGGCTGGCGTCGCCTAGTTGCGGCACGCCCGACGGCGATGCTGAATTCCGCGACATAGGCGCTCGCCGGATGCTCGGACAGCAGCTTCCCCGTCAGGTCGAACCCGGACACACTGCTGATCGTGCTGCCGAAGAGCCGGTAGCGGAAATCCCAGCCATCCTCCAGGACATCGAGAAGCAGCACGTAGCCCAAAGCCGGTCGCAGGTCGGCCGGATCGACTTGGCGATAGCCGGGCAGACGGGCGCCATCGGCCAGACTCGACCAGTGGGCCAGCACATGACGCGCAGGCTCGCTGCGCAGCTGCTCCGGGCGCGGATTCCAGACGACGAACGGCGCACCGGCGCCTTGCGCGATAAAGACCCTGACGATCTCGTCCAGGCCGTCGCGCAGCAGCCCTTCGGTCAAGGCCGCGGTCCGGTCCCAGTCGATCGTCGAAGTCGCCGGCGTCAGCCGCCGCATTTCAATCATAGGCCCCCATGACGTTCTGGTCGAAGTCGATGAGCGAGCCGGTCATCATCTCGGAGGCGTCCGAAAGCAGATAGACCGAGGCCGTGGCCACGTCGGAGGGCTTGATCAGCCGGCCGAAGGGCTGCTTGGGCTCGGCCTTCTCCAGCCAGTCCCTGGGATTGCCGTCGCGGCCCTGGATGACATGCTCGCCGGGCGTGTCGGTCCAGCCGATATTGAGCCCGTTCACCCGGATACGCGCCCGGCGCAGCGCGTGCGCCGTATTCTTGGTCAGGATGGCGAGCGCCCCCTTGGACGAGGCGTAGGCTGTGAGGAAGGGCTGTCCGCCATGGCTCGACATGGTGATGATGTTGACGATGCTGCCCGGACGCTTGGCGGCCTTGGCCCGGCGCACCAGCTCCTGTGTCAGGATGAAGGGGGCACGCACATTGACTGCAAACAGCCGGTCCCAGAGCTCGACGCTGGTGTCGTCGATATGGCCGCGGTCGGTGAGGCCGGCGGCGTTGACCAGGCCGTCGATGCGGCCGAAGCGCTTGTCCGCCTCGGCCATGATGTTGCGGCAGTCCTTTTCGTCGCCCAATTCGGCAGCGACGAAGATGGTCGGCGTGCCTTTCTTGGCGATGTCGGCGGCCACCGCGTCGCCGCGCTGCTTGTTGCGGCCGGTGATGCACAGGCCGGCCGCCCCGGCCTCGGCCGCACCCCGGGCGATGGCCTCGCCGACACCCTGAGTGCCGCCGGTGACGACGACGACCTTGTCCTTGAGCGAGAGCTGGATCACTTGGCGCCTCCAGCGATCTCGGCGACCTTGACCGGGCGCTTCTCCTTGTAGGAGCGCAGCGCGCATTCGGCGAGCACCAGGGCGAGCCGGCCGTCCTCGGCGCCGACCGGCATTTTCTTCTTCTTGGTGACGGCCTCGACGAAGACGTTGAGCTCGGCCTTGTAGGCCTCGGCATAGCGCTCAAGGAAGAAGTAGAGCGGCTTGTCGGCGCTCACAGCATCGCCGTTGGCGAGCTCTACGGTGGTCGGTGTGTGGTTGCCGGCCATCAGCCGGCCTTTCTCGCCATGCACCTCGATGCGCTGGTCGTAGCCGTAGGAGGCGCGGCGGCTGTTGTTGATATGGCAGAGCTTCCCCGAGGCCGTACGCATGACGATCATCGTGGAATCGATGTCGCCGGCCTGGGCCACCGCCTTGTCGACCAGGCAGGAGCCGTAGGCGAAGACCTCCGCCGGTTCCTCGCCGAGCAGGAAACGCGCCATGTCGAAATCGTGGATGGTCATGTCGCGGAACTGGCCGCCCGAGACCTTGAGATAGGCGAGGGGCGGCAGGCCGGGGTCGCGGCTCGAGATGATGACCTGCTCGACCTTGCCGATCTCGCCCTTGGCGATACGCGCCTGCAGCGCGCGGAAGCTCGGGTCGAAGCGGCGGTTGAAGCCTACGAACATCGGTACTCCGGCCTTCTTCACCGCGGCAAGGCAGGCATCGACGCGCTTGAGCGACAGGTCGATCGGCTTCTCGCAGAAGATGGCCTTTCCGGCCTTGGCGGAGGCGATGGCGAGGTCGGCATGGGTGTCGGTCGAGGAGGCGATGATCACCGCATCCACGTCCTTGTCGGCCAGCGCCGTCTTTACGTCGCTGACCTTGGCGCCGTGCTTCTTGGCGAGCGCCTTGGCCGCGTCGGCGTTGACGTCGACGACATAGTGGATGGCCGTGCCGCCGTTGGCGGCGAGATTGGCGGCATGAATCTGGCCGATACGGCCGGCGCCGAACTGGGCGAATCTGAGCATGGGGGGTTCCTGGGCTATCGGGGCAGGTGAGTCCTGCCTTGATTGGGGGTGTCACATTTCCGTAATGTTTGCGAACGCGTCAACTGCTAAACAACGCGCCAGCGCATCTATTCGGAATATAGAGGAAACGCCGGTATGACGAGCATCCGCCTGACCGCGGCCGAGGCCGCGATTCGTTACCTTGCCGCCCAGTACACCGAGATCGACGGCCGGACCGTGCCGCTGTTCGGCGGGGTCTGGGCCATCTTCGGCCATGGCAACGTGGCCGGGCTGGGGCCGGCCCTGGAGGCGGCGCGCAAGGATCTGCCGACCTTCCGGGCCCACAACGAGCAGGCCATGGCCCATGCCGCCATCGCCTATGCCAAGACCCATGCCCGCCGGCGGATGATGGCCTGCACCACCTCGATCGGCCCCGGCGCCACCAACATGGTGACGGCCGCGGCCGTAGCCCATGTCAACCGCCTGCCGGTGCTTTTCCTGCCCGGCGACGTCTTCGCCAACCGCCGCCCGGACCCCGTGCTGCAGCAGGTCGAGGATTTCGGCGACGGCACCGTCTCGGCCAATGACTGTTTCCGGCCGGTGTCCCGCTACTGGGACCGCATCACCAGGCCCGAGCAGCTGCTCAACGCCCTGCCGGCGGCCCTGCGAGTGCTGACCGACCCGGTCGAATGCGGCCCCGTCACCCTGGCCTTCCCGCAGGACGTCCAGCCCGAGAGCTACGACTACCCGGCCGAGTTCTTCGAGCGGCGTGTCCATCGTCTGCGCCGCCCGGAGCCCGACGCCGGCGAGCTGAGCGATGCCATCAAGGCCCTCAAGGGTGCCAGCCGGCCGCTGATCCTGGCGGGCGGCGGCGTGAAGTACTCGCTGGCGGAGGGGGTGCTGGCCGAGTTCGCGGCCAAGCGCGGCATCCCGGTCTGCGAGACCCAGGCCGGCAAGGGCAGCCTCGCCTGGGACCACGCGATGAACGTGGGTTCGATCGGCGTTACCGGTTCTAGCGCGGCCAATGCGCTGGCCGCCGACGCCGACATGGCCTTGGTGGTCGGCAGCCGGCTCAGCGACTTCGCCTCGGCCTCGCGCACCATTTTTCCCGAGGCGCGGCTGATCGGCCTCAATGTCGGCGGTTTCGATGCCGCCAAGCACGGGTCGCAGCCGCTGGTCGCCGATGCACGCGCCGGGATCGAGGCATTGGCCGGAGGGCTGGGTTCCTGGAAGGCAGGCAGCAGCTGGACGGCCAGGGCCACGGATCTCACCCGCAAGTGGAATGCCATCGTCGACAGGGTGACGGCCGCCCCGGCGCGCGACCGCAACGTGCTGCCGACCGACGCGCAGGTGCTGGGTGCGGTCAACCGTCAGGCCGGCGACGACGCCATCGTGGTCTGCGCTGCCGGCGGCCTGCCGGGCGAGCTGCATAAGCTGTGGCGTGCGCCGGATGCGGCCGGCTACCACCTCGAATACGGCTACTCCTGCATGGGCTACGAGATCGCCGGCGGGCTGGGCGTCAAGCTGGCCGCGCCCGAGCGCGAGGTCATCGTCATGGTCGGCGATGGCAGCTACCTGATGATGAACTCGGAGATCGCCACCTCGGTAGCGCTGGACGCGAAGCTGACCATCGTGCTGCTCGACAATCGCGGTTTCGGCTGCATCAACCGGCTGCAGAAGGGCACGGGCGGCGAGCCGTTCAACAACCTGCTCGATGACAAGGCGCCTGCCATCGACTTCGCCGCCCACGCCCACGCGCTGGGTGCCGAGGCGGTCAAGGTCGGCAGCATCGCCGAGCTCGAGCCCGCCGTGCGGCGCGCCCGTAAGGCCAGCCGCACCACGGTCATCGTCATCGACACCGATCCGCAGATCTCCACGGCCGAGGGCGGCACATGGTGGGACGTGCCGGTGAGCGAGGCGCCGCGCTCCGCCGCCCAGCGCAAGGCCCGCAAGGCCTACGAGACCAACCGCCGCCGGCAGAGGCTGGCGTAACTCCCCATCGATAGTCAGGAACACCGACACCATGGCCATCCGCATCGGCATCAATCCGCTCACCTGGAGCAACGACGACATGCCCGAGCTCGGCGGCGAGACGCCGCTCGAGACCTGCCTGAAAGAAGCCAAGCAGGCCGGCTATGCCGGGGTCGAGCTCGGCAACAAGTTCCCGCGCAAGGCGCATGAGCTGCGGCCGATCCTGGTGAGGCACGATCTCGACCTGGTGTCGGGCTGGTATTCCTCGCGCCTGCTCGAACGTTCGGTCGAAGCGGAGAAGGAGGCGGTCGCCGGCCATCTGACCCTGCTCGCCGACATGGGGTGCCAGGTCATGGTCTATGCCGAGGTCTCCGGTTGCGTGCATGGCGAGCGCGGCACGCCGGTGTCGAAGCGGCCGAAGATGCCCGAGAATCGCTGGAAGGATTACGGCCGCCATCTGACGGAGATGGGCCGCTATCTCGAGCGCCGCGGCCTGAAGCTCGCCTATCACCACCACATGGGCACGGTGATTGAGAGCGAGGCCGAGATCGACCGCCTGTTGGCCGAGACCGGCCCGGAGGTTGGGCTGCTGCTCGACACGGGGCACCTGACCTATGCCGGTGGCGACCCGGCCGCCGTGGCCAAGCGCCACGCGCAGCGCATCGTCCATGTCCACTGCAAGGACGTGCGCGCCCCGGTGCTCAGGCAGGCGAGGCAGCAGGACATGAGCTTCCTCGACTCCGTGCTCGAAGGCGTTTTCACCGTGCCGGGCGACGGCAGCGTCGAGTACAAGTCGGTGCTCAAGCCGCTGGCCGAGGCCGGCTACCACGGCTGGCTGGTGGTCGAGGCGGAGCAGGATCCGGCCAAGGCGCCCCCGCTGACCTACGCCAGGATGGGCTACGACAACCTCTCGGCGCTGGCCGGGAACGCGGGGCTTTAGGCACGGCCGCGGCGGGACGCGGAACAGCCGGCAAAGGGCGTCGCTTCGGGCGGGAGACGGCGTTTCCCGCCGGCCACCGGTCTTTGTATCCTGACGCCTATGATGGCAGAAATCCCCATGCGGCTGTCCCGGCGCATCGCTGCCGTCGCGTTCGCCATCCTTGGCCTTGCGGCGGCGCCGCTCCCGGCGGCGGGACAGAGCGCCGGCGTGGTGATTTTCGCGGCGGCCAGCCTCAAGAGCGCCCTCGACGAGATCAACGCACAATGGCAGCACGAGAGCGGCAGGAAGGCGGTGATCTCCTACGCCGCCAGCCCGGCCCTGGCCCGGCAGATCGAGCAGGGAGCGCCGGCCGACATTTTCATCTCGGCCGATCTCGACTGGATGGACTATGTCCAGCAACGGAACCTGATTCGCACAGACACGCGTTCCAACCTGCTCGGCAACCGGCTGGTGCTGATCGCGCCTCGGGAATCGCGTGTCTCGCTCACGATCGGTCCGGGCATCGATCTGGCGCGGCTGCTCGGCAACGGCCGCCTGGCCATGGCAGACACCAGCTCGGTCCCGGCCGGCCGGTACGGCAAGGCGGCGCTCGAGAGGCTCGGCGTGTGGCCGTCGCTGCAGCAGCGGACCGCCCAGAGCGAGAACGTGCGCGCCGCCCTGCTGCTGGTGTCGCGCGGCGAGGCGCCGCTGGGCATCGTCTACCGGACCGATGCGGCGGCCGATCCCGGCGTGAGGATCGTCGATACGTTTCCGGAGGCGGCGCATCCGGCGATCGTCTACCCGCTCGCCCTCACGGCCGTGAGCCGGCATGCCGATGCAGCTGCTGTCCTCGCCTATCTCGGATCGGCGAAGGCGAGGCCGCTGTGGGAGAAGCAGGGTTTCATTGTGATCGGGGCAGGCCGGCTCGGCAGCTCGTGATCTCCATCGAGTTCCGGGTAGAGAATCGTCCATAATCCGTCCGTGTTCGACGCGCTCTCGCCCGAGGAATGGACGGCCGTCCGTCTCAGCCTGCGTGTCGCCTTCTGGGCGACGCTGGTCAGCCTGCCGTTCGGCATTGCCGTGGCCTATGTGCTGGCGCGTGGGCGCTTCTGGGGCCACGCGCTCCTCAACGGCATCGTTCACCTGCCGCTGATCCTGCCGCCGGTGGTGACCGGCTACGTCCTGCTGTTGCTCTTCGGGCGGCGCACCCCGGTCGGCGCCTTTCTCGAGGAGACCTTCGGCATCGTCTTCGCCTTCCGCTGGACGGGGGCGGCGCTGGCCGGCGGCATCATGGGGTTTCCGCTGCTGGTGCGGGCCATCAGGCTGTCGCTGGAGGCCGTCGACCGGCGGCTTGAGGATGCGGCCGGCACGCTGGGTGCCAGCCCGGCCTGGGTCTTCCTCACCGTCACCCTGCCGCTCATCCTGCCCGGCATCGTCGCTGGCATGATCCTCTGCTTCGCCAAGGCGATGGGCGAGTTCGGCGCCACCATCACCTTCGTCTCCAACATCCCCGGCGAGACGCAGACGCTGCCTTCGGCCATCTACACCTTCACCCAGGTGCCGGGCGGCGATGCCGGGGCGCTGCGGCTCACCGCCATCTCGGTCGTCGTCTCGATGGCCGCACTGCTCGGCTCCGAGCTGCTGGCCCGGCGCATCGGCCGGAGAATGTCGCATGAGGCGGTCGGATGAGCCTCTCGCTCGACATCCGCCACCGCCTGGGCGGTTTTGCCCTCGACGTCCGCTTCGAGAGCGAAGGCCGCCTTACCGCGTTGTTCGGCCGCTCGGGTGCGGGCAAGACCTCGCTGGTCAACATCATCGCCGGCCTGATCCGGCCGGACGAGGGCCGTGTCACGGTCGACGGCGAGGCGCTGGTCGACACCGCTGCGGGCATCTTCGTGCCCAAGCACCGGCGGCGGGTCGGCTACGTCTTTCAGGAAGGCAGGCTGTTTCCGCATCTCTCGGTGCGCGCCAACCTGCTCTACGGCAGGTGGTTCACCCCGGCGGCGCAGCGCTACGAGACGCTCGACCAGGCGGTCGAGTTGCTGGGCCTCGGTCCGCTTCTCGACCGCCGGCCGGGCTCGCTCTCCGGCGGCGAGAAGCAGCGCGTGGCCATCGGCCGGGCGCTGCTCGCCAGTCCGCGGCTGCTGCTGTTGGACGAGCCGCTGGCCTCGCTCGACGAGGCGCGCAGGCAGGAGATCCTGCCCTATATCGAGCGGCTGCGCGACGTGACCAAAATCCCCATCGTCTATGTCAGCCACTCGGTCGCCGAGGTGACGCGGCTCGCCACCACCGTTGTCGTGCTGTCGCACGGCAAGGCGGCGGCGGTGGGCGGCACGGCCGAGATCATGGGCCGGCTCGATCTTTTCCCGTTCACCGGCCGGGGCGAGGCGGGAGCGGTCATCGAAGCGCAGGTTGCAGCACACGATGCCGCTTCGGGGTTGACCATGCTGGAATGCCCGGCCGGCATCTTGCGCATGCCGCACACTGACCTCGCGCCAGGCAGCGCCGTACGCGTGCGCATCCGGGCGCGCGACGTGCTGCTGGCCGTCAAGAAGCCGGAGGGCCTCAGCGCGCTCAACGTGCTGGGCGGTGTGGTGCGCGAGATCGGTGCGGAGAGCGGGCCGATCGCCGAGATCCGGCTCGACTGCGGCGGTCAGACGCTGCTAGCCCGCATCACCCGTCATTCGGTCGCGGCACTGGGCCTCGCCCCCGGTACGCCGGCTTATGCCGTGATCAAGGCCATTGCCCTCGACCGCCGCAGCCTGGGTGGCCCGCTTCAGGAGTTCGACGCGGCGGACCTCGACGCGGACGTGGGCTGAACGGCGGAGTAGCTCAGCGCTCAGCCAAGGCGAGCCTGGCGCCCAGCACTGCGAAGGCGCCGGCAAAGCTGCGGCGCATCCAGGTCAGAACGTAGGGGCGGGAGATGACATGCTCGCGCACCGCAGCGGCGAAGAGCCCGTAAACCACGAAGACGGCGAAGGTCATCAGCATGAAGACTCCGCTCAGGGTCAGCATGGCGGCCAGCGGCTGCGCCTCGTCGGCGGCGATGAACTGCGGCAGGAAGGCGAGGAAGAAGATCGACAGCTTGGGATTGAGGATGTTGATCAGGATGGCATGGGCCGTCACTTGCAGCGCCGAGCGGGCGCTGACTTCTTTCTCGATGCGCAGCGCCCCCTGCTCGCGCAGCGTGCTCCAGCCCATCCACAGCAGGTAGCCGACACCCAGATACTTGAAGATCTCGAAGGCCAGCGCGCTGGCGTGGAGCAGCGCGGCAAGGCCGAGGATGGCCGCGGCCATGTGCGGCACGATGCCCAAGGTGCAGCCGAAGGCGGCCACCGTGCTGGCGCGGCTGCCGCGGGCGAGGCCGGCAGCCAGCGTGTAGAGCACGCCCGTCCCCGGCGAGGCGACGACGATGAAAGAGGTGATGAGGAATTCGAGGCTCATGCATGGCTCCCTGCGTGGGAAGCCAGCATAGGCGGGCCTGTCACCCCCGGCCAGCTATGCGCCGGTCCGGGGTGACAGCAGGGGGTGGCGTCTAGAATCTCTTGAACGAGTTGTAGACGTTGCGGGTGTGGCCGATGCCGTGCTGCTCGTTGTTCTGCCAGGTGGCGTTGAGGTCGGCGAGCGGCTTCAGCGCCAACACCTCCTGCTCGCTCTTGCCCTCGTTGAACAGCTTCTCGATGCGGTCGCGCGAGGTCACCAGCATCTGGTGGAAGACGTGCAGGTCGGCCTTGGTGGCCAGCGGCCCGTGGCTGGGCACGATCTTGGTCTGGTCGTTGGACACCCGGATGTAGGTCTCCAGCGCCCGGATCATGCCGCGCACGTCGCCGCCGTTGCCGAAGTCGATGTTCTGGTAACGCTTGAGGTTGTTGAAGGTGTCGCCGGTCGACAGCACGTTGGCATCGGCCAGATAGACCCAGGTATCGCCGTCGGTATGGGCGTTGGCCACGTGGGTGAGCTGCGCCTTGCGCCCGCCGACCTCG
>VGEI01000018.1 GCA_016869415.1 Alphaproteobacteria bacterium | reverse complement strand
GGTAGCAGTATGTAGGGGCCGCCGCCACCGGGGCAATAACCGAGTCGGGCGGAGCCCCGTAAGATATTGTAAAAAAAGACAAATAAGAATGGCGCGGATCGTGATGAAGTTCGGCGGCACCTCGGTCGCCGATATCGAGCGGATCAAGAACGTGGCGCGGCGGGTCAAGAAGGAGATCGACGCCGGCAACCAGGTCGCCGTTGTCGTCTCGGCGATGTCCGGCGTGACCAACCAGCTCGTCGCCTGGGTGAACCAACTCTCGCCGCTCCATGACGCGCGCGAGTACGACACCGTCGTGGCGACCGGGGAGCAGGTGACCTCCGGCTTGCTGGCGGTGGCGCTGCAGGAGCTTGGCGTCAACGCGCGCTCTTGGCAGGGCTGGCAGATCGCGCTCAAGACCGACGGTGTTCACGGCAAGGCGCGCATCCAGCAGATCGACCGGGACGAGCTCGACCGTCGCCTCAACGATGGGCAGGTTGCCGTCGTCGCGGGCTTCCAGGGCATCGGGCCCGACAACCGTGTGACGACATTGGGCCGCGGCGGCTCCGACACCTCGGCCGTGGCGCTCGCCGCCGCTCTCAACGCCGAGCGCTGCGACATTTATACCGACGTCGACGGCGTCTATACTTGCGATCCGCGGATCGTGAGCAAGGCGCGGAAGCTGTCGAAGATCACCTACGAGGAGATGCTGGAGATGGCGTCGCTCGGGGCGAAGGTGCTGCAGACCCGCTCCGTCGAGATGGCCATGAATCACCGGGTGCGCGTGCAGGTGCTGTCGAGCTTCGTCGATGCTCCGCCCAATTCGGTGCCCGGAACGCTGGTCGTGGATGAGGATGAGATCGTGGAAAAGGAAGTCGTAAGCGGAATAGCCTACAGCCGGGACGAGGCCAAGATTACGCTCACCCGCGTCTCCGACAAGCCGGGCGTAGCGGCGGCGATCTTCGGGCCTCTCGCCGACGCCAGTATCAATGTCGACATGATCGTACAGAACGTGTCGGAGGACGGGCGTACCACCGATCTCACCTTCACCGTAACGCGCGCCGACCTCGAGCGCGCCGTCAGCGTGCTGAAGAAGGAGGCGAAGAGTCTCGGCTTCCAGGAGATCAAGCCGGACGCCAAGGTGGTCAAGGTCTCGGTCATCGGCGTCGGCATGCGCAGTCACGCCGGTGTGGCGCTCACCATGTTCCGCACCCTGGCCGAGAAGGGCATCAACATCGAGGTCATTTCGACCTCGGAGATCAAGATCAGCGTGCTGATCGACGAACAGTATCTCGAGCTGGCCCTGCGCGCGCTCCATACCGCCTACGGTCTGGACGCGGCGTAACCGGGACCGGCACCTCATGGACCGCGCCCCCGCGACCGAGCGCAGCGAGGCCAGGCGGCATCTCGGCCGCCTGTGGCATCGCGGCTGCGAGTTCCTCGGCGTCGAGGCGGCGATCATGGGCGGAGCCATGACCTGGGTGTCCGAGCGCCACCTCGTCTCGGCCATCTCCAACGCCGGCGGCTTCGGCGTGATCGCCTGCGGCTCGATGTCGCCGGAGCTGCTGGGCCGTGAGATCGCCGCGACTGCCTCGCTCACCTACCGGCCGTTCGGCGTCAACCTGATCGTCATGCATCCGCAGCTGATGGCCCTGGCCGAGACCTGCCTCGAACACAAGGTCAGCCATGTCGTGCTTGCCGGCGGTCTGCCGCCAGCCGACGTCTTCCGGCGGCTGAAGCAGGGGGGCGCCAAGGTCATGGGCTTCGCGCCGGCCCTGGCCATCGCCAAGAAGCTGGTGCGCTCGGGCATCGACGGGCTGGTGATCGAGGGCATGGAGGCAGGCGGCCATATCGGCGCCGTATCGACGGCGGTCCTCGCCCAGGAGATCCTGCCGGCGATCAGGGACGTACCGGTCTTCGTGGCCGGAGGTATCGGCCGCGGCGAGGCCATCCTCTCGCTGCTGGAGATGGGGGCCGCCGGCGTGCAGCTTGGCACCCGCTTTGTCTGCGCCCGCGAGTCCATCGCGCATCCGCGCTTCAAGCAGGCCTTTATCCGAGCCGCGGCGCGCGATGCCGTGCCGTCGGTCCAGCTCGATCCGCGTTTCCCGGTCATCCCGGTGCGGGCCCTGGCCAACAAGGCGACCGACCGGTTCATGGAAACACAGCGCGACGTCATCGAGCGCTTCGAGCGGGGCGAGCTCGACCTCAAGGCGGCTCAGCTCGAGATCGAGCATTTCTGGGCCGGCGCCCTGCGTCGTGCCGTGGTCGACGGCGATATCGAGAACGGTTCGCTGATGGCCGGGCAGAGCGTCGGCCTGGTAAGCCGCGAGCAGAGTACCCAGGACATCGTCACCGAGCTGATCGATCAGGCGGTGGATGCGCTGGTCGCGCGCGAGAACGCCCGGCGCGTGCCGGAGGCCGCCGGCTGATGCAGGGGCACCCTGGCGCCGCAGGCCCCCGCCGCCTCCTCAAGCGGATTCGGGACCTGATGGCGGCGGGGGGCGCCGGTCAGGAGCGGCTGGATCAGATCGTCAAGATCATAGCCGCCGACATGGTGGCGGAGGTCTGCTCGATCTATCTGATGCGCGGCGGCAACGAGCTTGAGCTCTTCGCCACCCAGGGCCTGAACCGCGAAGCCGTCCACAAGACGCGCCTCGCCATCGGCGAGGGCCTGATCGGCGACATTGCCGCCCATGCCCGGCCGCTGGCGTTGGCCGACGCGCAGTCGCATCCGAATTTCGCCTACCGGCCGGAGACCGGCGAAGAGGTCTACCATTCGCTGATGGGCGTGCCGATCCTGCGCGGCGGTCGCACTCTCGGCGTTGTCGCGGTGCAGAACCGCACCTTCCGGGACTATACCGAGGAGGAGGTCGAGACTCTCCAGACCATCGCCATGGTGCTGGCCGAGCTCGTGGCCGGTGCGGCTTTCGGTCCCGAGGCCGAGCTGGCGCGGGTAGGCGGCGCATTGGGCCCGGCGCGCCTCGAAGGCGTGCGGCTTTCCGACGGGATCGCGCTCGGCCATGCCGTCCTGCATCAGCCGCGCATCTCCATCCGCCAGATCGTCGCCGACAACCTCGAGGCGGAGCGGCGCCGTCTCGATGAGGCGGTCTCCACCATGCATGTCGCGATCGACGACCTGGTGGCGCGCTCCGGCTTCGTCGAGGGCGAGCAGCGCGAGATCCTCGAAAGCTACCGCATGTTCGCCGAGGACCACGGCTGGCTCGGGCGCATAAAGGAGGCAATCGACACCGGTCTGACGGCCGAGGCGGCGGTGCAGAAGGTGCAGGAAGACACGCGCGCCCGCATGTCGCAGATCGCCGATCCGTACTTGCGCGAGCGGCTCGCCGACCTCGAGGATCTCGGCAACCGCCTGCTGCAGCATCTGGTCGGCCAGGGGCTACGCAACGAGGATCTGCCCGAAGACGCCATTGTCTTTGCGCGCTCGATGGGCCCTGCTGAGCTGCTCGACTATGACCGGCGCAAATTGCGGGCGATCGTGCTGGAGGAAGGCTCGCCGACTTCCCATGTCGCCATCATCGCCCACGCCCTCGACCTGCCGATGCTCGGCCGCGTGCGCGACGTCCTGGTGCAGGTCGATCCCGGCGATCCGGTGGTCGTCGATGCCGAGCTCGGGCAGGTCATGCTGCGGCCGAGCGACGAGGTGCGCGACTCGGTGAGTGCCGCGGTCGATGCGCGCGCCTCGCGCATGGCGGCTTACGCCGTCCTGCGCAAGCAGCCGGCTGTGACGCGCGACGGCGTGCGCATCGCCATCAGCATGAATGCCGGCCTGCTGATGGAGATGGATCAGCTCGAGAACAGCGGCGCCGATGGGGTCGGTCTCTATCGAACCGAGATCCCATTCATGATCCGAGCGGAATTTCCCGACGTCGCGGAGCAGACGGATCTCTACCGGAGGATTCTGGATCGGGCCGGCGAGCGGCACGTGGTCTTCCGCACGCTCGATATCGGAGGTGACAAGAAGCTGCCCTATCTCGAGGACGCGCGTGATGAAAACCCGGCAATGGGCTATCGCGCCATCCGGCTCTCGCTAGACCGGCCGGTGATGCTGCGTGAGCAGCTCCGCGCGATGATTCGTGCGGCCGCTGGAAGGCGGCTCGACGTCATGTTCCCGATGATCGCCGACATCTCCGAGTTCGAGCAGGCGCGGGCCCTGCTCGATCTCGAGATTCAGCGCGAGCGGAGCCGCGGCCGGCCTCTGCCCAGCACGCTGCGGGTGGGCACCATGCTCGAGGTGCCAGCGCTGCTCTGGCAGCTCCCGGCCCTGTGCGCCCGCGCCGACTTCATCTCGGTGGGCAGTAACGACCTGCTGCAGTTCCTCTTCGCCAGCGACCGTGGCAATCCCCACCTTGCGGACCGCTACGACGCTCTCTCCCCGGCGGCCCTCAGCTGTCTCGGCGCGATTGCCGAGCAGTGCAACAACCTCGGCAAGGATCTGACGGTGTGCGGCGACCTGGCCAGCCGGCCCCTGGAGGCCATGGCGCTGGTCGGCCTCGGCTTTCGCGGTCTGTCGATGCCGGCCTCGGCAATCGGTCCGATCAAGGATATGATCCGGCGCGTGAAGATCGAATCCCTGGGCCGCTATCTGCACGATCTGGTCCGCGTGCCCGACCACTCGGTGCGCGAGAAGCTGCGTATCTACGCGCAGGAGCGCGGTATTTTCGACTAATCTAGAGTATCGTTCTTGTTTTGTTCGTGCTACGAACGGTTGATCGCGGCCCTGTCAAGTTGGTATTAACTTCCGGTATTCGAGCAGACCGCGACAGTGCTCCCGCGTATCTGGGAAGCATGACGCGAACCGTCAAAGTTTTCGTGCCGAAATCGGCGCGTTTCGATTGCGAAAATACTGCAGCCTTGGGATCGGCCCATGGGACGCCGCCAGACAGACGAGGAACCCTCGACTCCCGCCGCGCCGGCACGCGGTGTCGGCGCTTCGTTGCGCGAGGCCCGACAGCGTCGTGGCTGGACGATCGAGTTGTGCGCGCAGCAGTTGCGTATCCGCGCGGCCGTGCTGGAGGCAATGGAGGCGGGACACTTCGAGAAGCTGCCGAACGGGGCCTATGCGCTCGGCTTCGTACGCTCCTACGCCGACTATCTGGGGCTCGACCGGGACGAAATCGCGCGCCGCGTGAAGGCGGAGGCGGCGGCGCTCAGCATGCAGACCGAACTCGTCTTTCCGACGCCGATTGCCGAAAGCCGCCTGCCCAGTGGCGTCGTCCTTGCCCTATCCGCCATCCTCGCCGCGGGTGCCTACGGGCTTTGGTACTACCAGACGGCCTCTGAGCGCGTTTCGATTCCGCGCGTAGCCGCGGTCAACGACCGGTTGTTCGCGACATCGGAACGCCCGCCCGCGAATTCATCCGCTCAGGCCGAGGCGGCTACCGTTGCCGCTGCGCCGCTTGGCAGCGCGCCAGCTCCCAACGCCGTCATCGCACCGGCGGCGCCGCAAGCGACGGCGGTCGTTGCCGATCCGGCACCGCAGGTCGCGGCCGTCACGCCGGTCGCTACCCCTGCCGCTCCGCCGGCTCCAGCCTCCGACCTCTTGGTCACGCCCGCGCCGCGCCAGTTCGGCGAGGCCGCCGGGGCACGCATCCTGATCAAAGCGACCGGGGACAGTTGGGTACAGGTGCGCGACCGCACCGGCACGATCGTCTTCTCCCGCATTCTCCGGCCCGGTGATTCCTACGGCGTGGCCAATCAGCCAGGCCAGCTCTTGACCACAGGCAGTGCCGGCGTCCTCGACATCACGGTCGATGGCCGCAAGGTGCCACCGATCGGCCGTCCCGGCTTCACCCGCAAGGACGTGGTCCTCGATCCGGAACGCCTGCTGGCGGGGACGGCGGTGCCGCCTGAAGCCGCGCGGCCCGCCCCGCCGGCCGAACCTGCCGCTAGACCACCGTCTCCGGCCGCTCCCGAAGGCGGCGGCTGAGCTCTTAAGGGTGGGCCCGGCTGCACAAAGGTGCAGCCGCTTCCGGTTTCCGTTATAACCGGCCCGTCATTCCTCCGAGTTGCCAATGACGATCCGTTCCTATCGCCAGATTATCCGGCGTCGCTGTCGCCAGATTCGTGTCGGGCCCGTCGCCGTCGGCGGCGACGCGCCGATCACCGTGCAGTCAATGACCAACACGCCGACCTCTGATGCGGTCGCGACGATCGGTCAGATCCGCCGTCTCGAAGAGGCGGGCGCCGATATCGTGCGCGTCTCGTGCCCCGACGAAGACTCAACCGCGGCCATGCCGGCCATCACCCGCGCAGCAAAGGTGCCGATCGTCGCCGATATCCATTTCCACTACCGGCGGGCCATCGAGGCTGCCAAGGCGGGGGCCGCCTGCCTGCG
Source organism: Alphaproteobacteria bacterium (assembly GCA_016869415.1). Lineage (GTDB taxonomy): Bacteria > Pseudomonadota > Alphaproteobacteria > CACIAM-22H2 > CACIAM-22H2 > VGEI01. The sequence goes on along the minus strand of VGEI01000018.1, from coordinate 15,712 downwards.
CATCAACCCCGGCAATATCGGCAGCCAGGAGCGGGTGCGCGAGGTGGTGAAGGCCGCGAAAGACCATGGCTGCTCGATGCGCATCGGCGTCAACGCCGGCAGCCTGGAGCGCGATCTTCTCGAGAAATACGGCGAGCCCTGCCCCGAGGCCATGGTCGAGAGTGCCCTCAATCACGCCAAGATGCTCGAGGACGAGGATTTCCGCGAGTTCAAGATCTCGGTGAAGGCCTCGGACGTCTTTCTCGCCGTGGCGGCTTATCAGCAGCTGGCCGATGCCTGCGACTATCCGTTGCATATCGGCATCACGGAGGCGGGCGGCCTGCGCGCCGGCACCATCAAGTCGGCCATCGGCATGGGCTCGCTGCTCTGGGCCGGTATCGGCGACACCATCCGCGTCTCACTCTCCGCGGATCCAGTCGAGGAGGTCAAGGCCGGCTACGAGATGCTCAAGTCGCTTGGCTTGCGTCGCCGCGGCGTCACAGTCGTGGCCTGTCCGTCCTGCGCCCGCCAGCAGTTCGACGTTATCAAGACGGTCGAGGTGCTGGAGGAAAGGCTCGCCCACATCACCACGCCGATGACCGTGTCGGTGATTGGCTGCGTGGTCAATGGCCCGGGCGAGGCACGCGAAACCGATATCGGCCTCACCGGCGGCGGCAACGGCACGCACATGGTCTATGTGGCCGGCCAGCCCGATCACAAGCTGCAGAATGCCGACATCGTCGCCCACCTGGTCGGCATGGTGGAGCGCAAGGCGGCTGAGATCGAAGCCACGAAGCAGAAGTGCGAACCGGCCTCGCCGGCTCTCGCCGACAACTAACCCCTCGGCACGATCCCCATGTCCGCCCTTCAGCCGGTACGCGGCACACACGACCTCCTGCCCGAAGACATGCGCCGTCACCGCCATGTGGTCGATACGGCACGGCGTGCCGTGGCGCTTTACGGCTACCAGGAGATGTCGACGCCGATCTTCGAGTTCACCGAAGTGTTCAAGCGCACGCTCGGCGACACCTCGGACATCGTCACCAAGGAGATGTACAGCTTCGAGCGCGGCGGCGATCATCTGACCCTGCGCCCCGAAGCGACTGCGGGCGTGTGCCGCGCCGTGATCTCGGGCGGGCTGCAGCAGCAGGCGCCGCTCAAGTATTTCTATTATGGCCCGATGTTCCGCTACGAGCGGCCGCAGAAGGGCCGCCTGCGTCAGTTCCACCAGATCGATATCGAGATCATCGGTATCGCCGAGCCGTTGGCGGATATCGAGGTGATCGCGGCCGGCGCCCGCGTGCTCGATGCGCTGGGCATCCTCAAGCGCACCACGCTCGAGATCAATACGCTGGGCGACAGCGAGAGCCGGACCATCTACCGGCAGAAGCTGGTCGACTATTTCAGAGCCCATCAGGCGAGGCTCTCGGAGGACAGCGTCAACCGGCTGGAGCGCAACCCGTTGCGCATCCTCGATTCCAAGGACGACGGCGACCGGCACATTGTTGCCGACGCGCCGCTGTTCGACGACTCTCTGACTCCGGCGGCCCGCGACTTCTTCGCCAAGGTCTGCGACGGCCTCAACCGGCTGGGTATCGCCTTCAACCGAAACCAGCGGCTGGTCCGTGGCCTCGACTATTACTGCCACACCGCCTTCGAGTTCACGACCACCGAGCTCGGCGCGCAGAGTGCGGTGCTGGCCGGCGGTCGCTACGACGGCCTGATCGAGATGATGGGCGGGCCGCCCACGCCGGGGATCGGCTGGGCCGCGGGCGTCGAGCGCTTGAGCATGATGCTGCGGGATGTGACGCCGGCGCCGCGCCCCTTCGCCATCGTGCCAGTCGGTCCCGAGGGCGAGGCGCTGGCGCTGACCCTGACGGAGGATCTGCGCCGCGCCGGTTTTCCCGTCGAGCTGGGGTATCGCGGCAACATGTCGCGGCGGATGAAGGCGGCGAACAAGGTCAACGCGCGTGCTGCCATCCTCATCGGCGAGGATGAGATCAAGCGCGGTGCGGCGACGGTGCGCGACCTCGATTCGGGTGAGCAGGCCGAGGTGCCTCTCCAGGCTCTGAAGGACCGGCTCGCCCAGTTCCGATAGCGAGACGTCGTGAGCGACGCCTCATCCTCCGAAAAACGCCTGGCCGTTGTCGGCTTCAGCCACCGCTCGAGCCCGGCCGCCTTGCGCGAGCGGCTCTTCGTCGCCGATGACGAGATGACAGGCTTCCTTGCCGATCTGCGGGCGAACGGTGCCACGCAGCTCGTCATGCTGTCGACCTGCGACCGCGTCGAGGCCCAGGCCATGGTGAGCGACCCCGGCGCTTTCGCCGAGACGTTTCTGCGCGTGCTCGGTGCCCGCTGCGGCCTCAGCCCGGCGGAGATCGGTCGGCACGCGGTGTTCCTGTCTGGGCCGGAGGCGCTGCGGCATGTCTTCGCCGTGGCCGCCTCGCTCGAAAGCCAGGTGGTCGGCGAGCCCCAGGTACTGGGCCAGGTCAAGGAGGCCCACCGCCGGGCTCGCGATGCCGGGCTGATCGGGCCCGAGCTCGATACCGTGCTCCAGGCGGCCTATGTTGCCGCCAAGCGCGTGCGCAGCGAGACGGCGATCGGCGAGCGGCCGGTAACCCTGGCCTCCGCGGCCGTGCAGGTGGCCCGCGACGTCCATGGCGACCTTGCTTCCAGCACCACGCTGCTGATCGGCATCGGCGACATGGGCGAACTGCTGCTCGAACATCTGCGCGCGGCGGGGATCAAGCGCCTGCTGGTGAGCGGGCCGAATGCGGCGCGCGCCGCCGAGATGGCGCGCACGGTCAAGGGCCATCTGGCGCCTTTCGAGCCGCTGGCGGCGACACTGGCCGAGGCCGACATTGTCGTCGCCGCGGCCGGGACGGGCCGCTACCTGATCGGTCGCCCCGAGGCGACGGAAGCGCTACGGCTGCGCCGCCGCCGTGCCCTTTTGTTCATCGATCTCGGCGTGCCTGCCGACATCGATCCGACGATCGAGAAACTGGACGGCGCCTTTCGCTACGACATGGACGATCTCGAACGGGTCGCGCTCAGCGGCCGGGTGTCGCGCGAGGAAGCTGCGACAGAGGCCTGGGCGATCGTCGATGCCGAGCTGCAGGCATTCGCGCGAGAGCGGGCCGGCCGCAGTGCCGGCCCGGCCATCACCGCCTTGCGCCGCCATTTCGAGGAGCATCGCGCACGCGTCCTGGTCGAGGCCGGCGGCGACGCCGCCCGCGCCACCGAGCTGCTGATCAACCGGCTGCTTCACGATCCCTCGGAGGCGCTGCGGCGCCTGACGGGTGATGCGAATTCGGAGCGCCGGCGCGAAGCCGAGCGCCTGATCGGCGAGCTCTTCGGCCTGTCCACGAATGGTCCGCAGGAGAACAAGAGTTGAGCCTGGACGAAAAACTCGAGCGCGTCGTCGCCCGCCACCACGAGCTTGCCGCCACCCTGGCGGCGCCCGCCGGCGACAGCAAGACGTTCGCGCGACTGTCGAAGGAGTATTCCGACCTGACTCCGGTTGTCGAGGCAATCGCCGTCCTGCGCAAGGCACGCTCCGAGCTCGCCGATCTGGCGTCGTTGATGACTGAGGCTGGCGGCGACGCCGAAATGCGCAAGATTGCCGAGACCGAGTTCTACGAGATCAAGGAGAAGCTGCCGGCCATGGAGAAGCAGCTGCAGATCATGCTGCTGCCCAAGGACGCGGCCGACGAGAAGAATGCCATCCTCGAGGTCCGGGCCGGCACGGGCGGCGACGAGGCGGCGCTGTTCGCGGCACTGCTCTTCCGCATGTACCAGCGTTACGCAGCGCTGCGCGGCTGGCGCTTCGAGGCCATGGAGATCTCCGAGAACGGCATCGGCGGGTACAAGGAGGCGGTGGCTGAGATCTCCGGAGCGGGAGTCTTTGCCCGCTTGAAGTTCGAATCGGGCGTGCACCGCGTGCAGCGCGTGCCGGAGACGGAAGCGAGCGGCAGGATCCATACCTCGACCGCGACCGTGGCCGTGTTGCCCGAGGCTGAGGAAGTTGACATCAAGATCGACGACAAGGATCTGCGCATCGACGTCTTCCGCTCCAGCGGTCCGGGCGGTCAGTCGGTCAACACCACCGACAGCGCGGTGCGCATCACACATCTGCCGACCGGCATCGTAGTCCAGCAACAGGACGAGAAGTCGCAGCACAAGAACAAGGCCAAGGCCCTGAAGATCCTGCGCGCCCGGCTTTACGACGCCGAGCGGGCCAAGGCTGAGGCGGAGCGCGCCGCCAACCGGCGCGGCCAGGTGGGCACCGGCGAGCGCTCCGAACGGATCCGCACCTACAACTTTCCGCAGGGACGGGTGAGCGACCACCGCATCAACCTCACGCTCTACAAGATCGACAAGGTGGTCTCAGGCGAGGCGCTGGACGAATTCGTCGACGCGCTGATCGCCGACGACCGGGCCTCGCGGCTGGCCGAGCTGCCGTGAGCGTGACGGTGGAGACCGGCGATACGGTCGCTGCGGCGCTGTCCGGTACGCGGCGGATGCTGCAAGCTGCAGGCATCGACTCGGCCGCTCTTGACGCCCGCTTGCTGGTGGCGGCCGCACTCGGCATTACCGTCGAAACGGTGATCGCCTGGCCAGAGCGGTCATTGACCCCGGATGCGGGCGTGCGGCTCGCAGCGCTGATGCGCCGTCGGGTGGCTCGCGAGCCGATGGCTTACATCCTCGGCCGACGGGAGTTCTGGAGCCTCGACCTCGTGGTGACGCCGGCGACGCTGACGCCGCGCCCGGACAGTGAAACCCTGGTGGCGGCGGCGCTCGACGAACTGCCCGATCGCCACGCGCCTCTGAGTATCCTTGATTTCGGCACCGGCACCGGCTGTCTGCTGCTGGCGCTCCTGTCCGAGCTGCCGGCAGCGACAGGCACTGGGGTCGACATCGATCGGGCGGCACTCGATGTGGCCCGGCAGAACGCCTTCCGGCTCGGCCTGACCGGGCGGACAGGCTTCATGCAGGGCGAATGGGGGCTCTCGTTGAGCGAGTCGTTCGATGTCATCGTCAGCAATCCGCCCTACATCGCCACTGGTGACCTCGCGGCGCCGGCGCCCGAATTGCGCTTTGAGCCGCGTCTGGCGCTTGACGGCGGGGCGGACGGCTTGTCGGCCTACCGCGCCCTCATTCCAGACGCGGCGAGACTGCTGCGACCCGACGGGCTGCTGGTCCTGGAGATAGGCGCTGGGCAGGCCGTTCCCGTCCAAGCGCTCCTGGCAGCATCGGGTCTTACGCCGCTGCGGGTGAGTCGAGATCTGGCCGGCGTCGAACGCTGCGTTCTGGCTCGAGCCCGGGCCTACCCGCAGGAAGTAACGTAAAAATATGGCTTGGAATGCGCGCGGGCCCGGGTCTAGATTATCCACGACGCCCGATACAGGGGCGGGTCCCCTGAAAGGTTGTCACTCAGCCATCGGCTAACGCCAGGCGCACGCTCGGGAGAGGGCGGAAGCGTCCGTCTGATGGAATTTTTGGGGCGTGGCCGAGCCCGTCGACAAATCGGCAATCCCTGAGGCAAACGAGACCAGCAGGCCCCATGAACATGAAGCGCCAGCGCGGCCGGAACAACGGCCGCAACAAGCCCCATATGCCCCATATGCCCAATCGTGGGCAGCAGACCTTCGACAGCAGCGGCCCCGAGGTGCGCATCCGCGGGAATGCCTATCAGGTGCTGGAGAAGTATCTGGCGATGGCGCGCGACGCGACGGCAGCTGGTGACCGCATCGCCGCCGAGAATTTCTATCAGCATGCGGAGCACTACTACCGCGTGATCAACGCGAACAACGAGCACCGCCAGCACATGCAGGGCGGGCAGCATCCGCAGCAACAGCAGCAGCACCACCAGCAGCCCCAGCACCATCAACAGCCGCAGCAGCACGCGCAGCACAACGACCCGCGGGTGCAGCATGAGGGTGGCCAGGCGGCGGATCCCGGCGCCGGTCCGCAACCTCTCGCCGGACCGCAAGTGCGCGGTGGCGAAAACCACCAGCACTAGACGCGGCGGAGATCGCTCGACGGACGGCGGCGTCAGCGCCGCCGTTTTCGTTTGGTTCAGATTACGATCAGCGCATCACCACGCGCCACCGGGCCACCCTCCAGCACTTCGGCGTAAACGCCGCAGTCGATGTGCTGGAATCCCCGCTGCAGCGACAGCGGGATATTGAGGTCGCGCTGGCCGCTATCCGGATCGACATTGGTCGCAGCGCAGCGGTCGATCTTCTTGGTGACCCGCAGCCGCGCCTTGCCGATTTGGATCTCGCGGCCGACCCATTCGAACTCCTGCCACGCCCGACCGCCATCGAGATAAAAATTAGCGCGGAAACGCCGCGGATCCACCGGGGCGCGGACGACCCGCTCGAGGTCGCGGACCGAGTCGAGGCCGATGATCGACACCACCTTGGCCGCGGTATCGGAAAACATGTGGCCGGGTACTTCGACTAGCTTGGGTGTGCCCCGGGTCTCATCGGCCATGTAGGCGGCGAAGAACTGTTCAACGACTGTGCGGCCGGCGGTCTCCTGGATGTTCGCGCTGGCCACGGTCTTGCCGTCACGCTGGATGGTCAGGGTTCCGCTCGTTTCGTCGAAGCGGGTCTTGAGCCGCGCCAGCCGCTCGTTGCGCGCCAGCATCAGGAAATTGCTCTTGGGCAGCCAGGTCGGCGCCACCGGATCGATGCGTGTCGAGCCATGGGCCAGGGCGTACCGGCGGTCCTGGGGCAGGCCTTCGCCTGGTGACAGGACAGTCCGGTCCAGCGGCTCGGGGGTCAGCCCCTTTACCGGGTAGCGGTAGATTGAAGCGAGGTTGATCGGCATCAAGGAATCCGGCGGAAAAGGGCGGCTATCATGGCGTTATTGGCTGGGACGTCAACCGTAGCCCGGCTCTCTGGGGCTTGCGGTATGAGGGCTGGATACCCATATCGCCCCTAGGGATGCCTTCGGGGTCCCGCCACCCTGTCCGCCCGTCACGGGGGACCTTATGAGGGACGGTCGATGAATTTTGAGAAGTACACAGAGCGTTCGCGCGGCTTCATCCAGTCAGCCCAGACTCTCGCTCAGCGCTCCAGCCATCAGCGCCTGACGCCCGAGCACCTGCTCAAGGTTCTGCTCGAGGACAAAGAGGGCCTGGCCGCCAACCTGATGCGCGCCGCCGGCGCCGATCCTGACCGCGCGCTCAAGGCGGTTGAGGCCGAGCTTGACCGGCAGCCGAAGATCGAAGGTGCGGGAGCCGGCCAGCTCTACATGGCACCCGAGACGGCCCGCGTCTTCGAGACCGCGGAGAAGGCCGCGCAGAAAGCGGGCGACGAGTTCGTCACGGCCGAGCGGTTGCTGTTGGCGCTGGCGCTGTCGAAAGGCTCGCCGGCCGAGCGCATCCTCGGCGCGGCCGGGCTCAGCGCCGAGACCCTCAACGCCGCCATCGAGCAGGTGCGCAAGGGCCGCAAGGCCAATTCGGCGACGGCGGAAGAGGGCTACGATGCCCTCAAGAAGTACTCACGCGACCTCACCGCGGCGGCACGCGAGGGCAAGCTCGATCCGGTCATCGGGCGCGACGAGGAGATCCGGCGCACCATCCAGGTGCTGGCGCGGCGCACCAAGAACAATCCTGTGCTGATCGGCGAGCCGGGCGTGGGTAAGACAGCGATCGTCGAAGGCCTGGCGCAGCGCATCGTCAACGGCGACGTGCCCGAGACCCTCAAGGACAAGAAGCTGCTGGCGCTCGACCTCGGCGCCATGGTCGCCGGCGCCAAGTTCCGCGGCGAGTTCGAGGAGCGGCTGAAGGCGGTGCTCAACGAGATCGGCGCCGCCGCGGGCGAGATCATCCTGTTCATCGACGAGATGCACACCCTGGTCGGCGCGGGCAAGGCCGAGGGCGCGATGGACGCCTCCAACATGCTGAAGCCCGCCCTGGCGCGCGGCGAGCTGCATTGTGTGGGCGCCACCACCCTCGACGAGTACCGCAAGCACATCGAGAAGGATGCTGCGCTGGCCCGGCGTTTCCAGCCGCTCTTCGTCTCCGAACCCTCGGTCGAGGACACGATCTCCATCCTGCGCGGCCTGAAGGAGAAGTACGAGCTGCATCATGGCGTGCGCATCACCGATTCGGCGATCGTCGCCGCCGCGACGCTGTCGCACCGCTACATCGCCGACCGCTTCCTGCCCGACAAGGCGATCGACCTGGTCGACGAGGCGGCCAGCCGCCTGCGCATGGCCGTCGACTCGAAGCCCGAGCGGCTCGACGAGCTCGACCGCCGCATCATCCAGATGAAGATCGAGCGCGAGGCGCTGAAGAAGGAGAGCGACCCGGCCTCGCGCGAGCGGCTGAAGCGGCTGGAGCAGGACTTGGCGGCGCAGGAAAAGCAATCCGCCGAGATCACCGCACAGTGGCGCGCCGAGAAGGACAGCCTGTCGAGCGCCCAGAAAATCAAGGAGCAGCTTGATCACGCACGCACCGAGCTCGAGCAGGCGCTGCGCCGCGGCGATCTGGCCAAGGCTGGAGAGCTGCAGTACGGCCGGATCCCCGAACTCGAGCGCAAGGCGCAGGCGGCCCAGGCAGGCCAGCAGAACCGCATGCTCAACGAAGAGGTGACGGACAACGACATCGCCGCCGTGGTCTCGCGCTGGACCGGCGTGCCCGTCGACAAGATGCTGGAAGGCGAGCGCGAGAAGCTCTTGAAGATGGAAGAGGGCCTGCGCAGGCGTGTCATCGGCCAGGACGACGCCATTGCCGCGGTGTCCGAGGCGGTGCGCCGGGCGCGTGCCGGACTGCAGGACCCGAACCGTCCGATGGGCTCGTTCCTCTTCCTCGGGCCGACGGGCGTCGGCAAGACCGAGCTGACCAAGGCGCTCGCCGAGTTCCTCTTCGACAGCGACCAGGCAATGGTGCGCATCGACATGTCCGAGTACATGGAGAAGCACTCGGTGGCGCGGCTGATCGGAGCACCACCGGGGTATGTCGGCTACGACGAGGGCGGTGCGCTCACCGAGGCTGTGCGGCGCCGGCCTTACCAGATCGTGCTCTTCGACGAGATCGAAAAGGCGCATCCCGACGTCTTCAATGTGCTGCTGCAGGTGCTCGATGACGGGCGCCTGACCGACGGCCAGGGCCGCACAGTCGACTTCCGCAACACGCTGATCATTCTCACCTCGAATCTGGGCAGCGACATTCTCGCCGCTCAGCCCGACGGGCAGGACACCGACGCCGTGCGTGGGCAGGTGATGGAGGTGGTGCGCGGCGCCTTCCGGCCCGAGTTCCTCAACCGGCTCGACGAGATCATCCTCTTCCACCGTCTGACGCGCGCGCACATGACGGGTGTGGTCGAGATTCAGCTGGCCCGGCTGCGCAAGATGCTGGCCGAGCGCAAGATCACGCTCGATCTCGACGCGCCGGCCATCGCCTGGCTCGCGGAGGCCGGCTACGACCCGGTCTACGGGGCGCGGCCGCTCAAGCGGGTGATCCAGCGCGAGCTGCAGAACCCGCTGGCCAAGCTGATCCTCGAAGGCCGGGTGAAGGATGCCGACACGGTGCGAGTGGGCGTGGGATCGAAGGGGTTGACCCTGGAAAGCGGCGAAATCACCCCTACAGTCCGTACCCGCCGGGCCTCCGGTTAGGCTCAAAAGACCACGAGTTTATCCCCAGCTTACGACTCGTCTCGGGTGCATCGCAGTAGCTGAAAGGCCTTGGAAAATCGGTATTTACTGTGGGTTTGATGCGCTGCAAAAAAATCCGAAAGCGCACCTTGCATTCGCTTGACAGGGGTAGGGGTGGAGAGTATTAATCGCGCCCTCGCCGCACGGGCAAATGGTCGTGCAGACCAATTGGCCGGGCGGCGACCTGTTCTTTGACAAGTGCATATCGAGGAAGGGATGCGCGGGCGGCGGCAGGCCACACGGACTGTCGATTGCTTGCGCATCAGACGACACAGATTGGGAAGGGAAGTATCCCGACCCGGAATGTGTCGCGCGTTTGAGTAAGTGAGCGAGAGATCCGTCAGCTTGCCGAAAGCCGAGTGACGCTCCGTCCCAAGACAGAGAGTGACGACGCAATCGGGAAGTTAACTTGAGAGTTTGATCCTGGCTCAGAACGAACGCTGGCGGCATGCCTAACACATGCAAGTCGAACGGATGCAGCAATGCATCAGTGGCAGACGGGTGAGTAACACGTGGGAATCTACCCAGTAGCCTGGAATAACCGCGGGAAACTGCGGCTAATACCGGATACGCCCCTCGGGGGAAAGGAGCAATCCACTATTGGAGGAGCCCGCGTCCGATTAGCTAGTTGGTGAGGTAACGGCTCACCAAGGCGATGATCGGTAGCTGGTTTGAGAGAACGACCAGCCACACTGGGACTGAGACACGGCCCAGACTCCTACGGGAGGCAGCAGTGGGGAATATTGGACAATGGGGGAAACCCTGATCCAGCAATGCCGCGTGGGTGATGAAGGCCTTCGGGTTGTAAAGCCCTTTTGGCGGGGACGATGATGACGGTACCCGCAGAAGAAGCCCCGGCTAACTTCGTGCCAGCAGCCGCGGTAATACGAAGGGGGCTAGCGTTGTTCGGAATTACTGGGCGTAAAGGGCGCGTAGGCGGCCTTGATAGTTGGGCGTGAAAGGCCTGGGCTTAACCCGGGAACTGCGTTCAATACTGCGAGGCTAGAGTGTGGGAGAGGTTGGTGGAATTCCCAGTGTAGAGGTGAAATTCGTAGATATTGGGAAGAACACCGGTGGCGAAGGCGGCCAACTGGACCACAACTGACGCTGAGGCGCGAAAGCGTGGGGAGCAAACAGGATTAGATACCCTGGTAGTCCACGCTGTAAACTATGTGTGCTTGACGTCGGAGGGCCTAGCCCCTCGGTGTCGGAGCTAACGCGGTAAGCACACCGCCTGGGGAGTACGGTCGCAAGATTAAAACTCAAAGGAATTGACGGGGGCCCGCACAAGCGGTGGAGCATGTGGTTCAATTCGATGCAACGCGCAGAACCTTACCAGCCCTTGACATGGGGAGTATGGAATGGGGAGACCTGTTCCTTCAGTTCGGCTGGCTCCCACACAGGTGCTGCATGGCTGTCGTCAGCTCGTGTCGTGAGATGTTGGGTTAAGTCCCGCAACGAGCGCAACCCTCACCTTCAGTTGCCATCAGGTTAAGCTGGGCACTCTGAAGGAACTGCCGGTGACAAGCCGGAGGAAGGCGGGGATGACGTCAAGTCCTCATGGCCCTTACGGGCTGGGCTACACACGTGCTACAATGGCGGTGACAATGGGATGCAAAGGGGCGACCCCGAGCCGATCCTAAAAAGCCGTCTCAGTTCAGATTGCACTCTGCAACTCGGGTGCATGAAGGTGGAATCGCTAGTAATCGTGGATCAGCATGCCACGGTGAATACGTTCCCGGGCCTTGTACACACCGCCCGTCACACCATGGGAGTTGGTTTTACCTTAAGCCGGTGCGCTAACCGCAAGGAGGCAGCCGTCCACGGTAAGGTCAGCGACTGGGGTGAAGTCGTAACAAGGTAGCCGTAGGGGAACCTGCGGCTGGATCACCTCCTTTCTAAGGATTGGCGGCAAGCCGACACTCACGTCGGACTGCAGCCGATTACTTACATCGGTCGCAAGACTGTCCGTCGAGAGCTTGCTCTTGATGAAACAGGGCGCGGCCAAACACGGTTTGCCGCCGCCGGCGCATCCCTTCCCGATCCGATAAGACGAGACGCAAGAGCTGCGGCCTCGTGGAGAGATCCGGGCTCGTAGCTCAGTTGGTTAGAGCGCGCGCTTGATAAGCGTGAGGTCGGAAGTTCAAATCTTCCCGGGCCCACCAGATTTAAGCGGCGCCGTTGTTCAACTGGGGGGCGTAGCTCAGTGGGAGAGCACCTGCTTTGCAAGCAGGGGGTCGTCGGTTCAATCCCGTCCGCCTCCACCATTTTCCGGGGTGAGACGCGCGGAATTGAGCTCGAGACGGAAGCTCAGGAGAGATATCGGATCGGTGAAGCACGAATTACTTTGCGTGCTGGTTGCATCGTTCAACGATGCGACGGGCGCGTCGAGTATGTGCCGGGCCCCGGTTCTGCCGGTGTTCGGTTCCTCGATCTTTGACATGGTGAAGAGGGTATGACGGCGTTTCGGGATCATGCGGTCCGCACGGCCCCATGAACGAAACGTCGGTGCGTATCTGATTGGAGAGTTCTGCGCAAAAGCGTCAGTCTTCCGTAAGGAGGTTTGGCACTGCGCGCGAATGCTGAGCGGCCTTGCGTCCTGCCTAGGGAAGCAAGGTTGCAGACGTACTTCGCTGTCAGCTCATGCAAGTGAGGTGGCGGCGTGACGGAAAGAGTAGAGATCAAGCGTAGAAGGGCATTTGGTGGATGCCTTGGCGCCAAGAGGCGATGAAGGACGTAGCACGCTGCGAAATGCTCCGGGGAGTTGCGAGCAAACTTTGATCCGGAGATCTCCGAATGGGGAAACCCACCCGCAAGGGTATCCGTGACTGAATCCATAGGTCACGGAAGCAAACCCAGGGAACTGAAACATCTCAGTACCTGGAGGAAAGGACATCAACCGAGACTCCGCTAGTAGTGGCGAGCGAACGCGGATTAGGCCAGTGGTCGAGTGGTAAGAACCGGAACGCTCTGGAAGGGGCGACCGTAGAGGGTGAGAGTCCCGTACGGGTAGAAAGCCATTCGATCCTCGAGTAAGGCGGGACACGTGTAATCCTGTCTGAACATGGGGGGACCACCCTCCAAGCCTAAGTACTCCTTGGCGACCGATAGCGAACTAGTACCGTGAGGGAAAGGTGAAAAGCACCCCGATGAGGGGAGTGAAAAAGACCTGAAACCAAATGCCTACAAGCAGTGGGAGCGGGACGATGCGGCTTCGGCTGTGTCGGATCCGTGACCGCGTACCTTTTGTATAATGGGTCAGCGAGTTAGTCTCAGTAGCCAGCTTAAGCCGTTAGGCGTAGGCGCAGCGAAAGCGAGTCTGAATAGGGCGACTTGAGTTACTGGGATTAGACCCGAAGCCGGGTGATCTTGCCATGGACAGGTTGAAGGTGCGGTAACACGCACTGGAGGACCGAACCCACTCCTGTTGAAAAAGTAGGGGATGATCTGTGGCAAGGGGTGAAAGGCCAACCAAACTCGGCAATAGCTGGTTCTCCGCGAAATCTATTGAGGTAGAGCGTCGATTGTTCACCCTCGGGGGTAGAGCACTGGATGGGCTAGGGGGGCGCGAGCCTTACCAAACCTAACCAAACTCCGAATACCGAGGAGTGCAGATCGGCAGGCAGCCCATGGGTGCTAAGGTCCGTGGGCGAGAGGGAAACAGCCCAGACCGCCAGCTAAGGTCCCCAAGTCATGGCTAAGTGTGAAAGGATGTGAGATGGCAGTGACAACCAGGAGGTTGGCTTAGAAGCAGCCATCCTTTAAAGAAAGCGTAATAGCTCACTGGTCAAGCTGTCTTGCGCCGAAAATGTATCGGGGCTCAAGCCATGCACCGAAGCTGCGGATGCAAACTTTCTTCGGATTGTTTGCGTGGTAGCGGAGCGTTCCGTAAGCCTGTGAAGGGAGATCGTCAGGTCTCCTGGAGGTATCGGAAGTGAGAATGCTGACATGAGTAGCGACAAACAGAGTGAGAGACTCTGTCGCCGTAAGTCCAAGGGTTCCTGCGCAAGGTTAATCCGCGCAGGGTGAGCCGGCCCCTAAGGCGAGGCCGAAAGGCGTAGTCGATGGGAACCTGGTTAATATTCCAGGGCCTGCTGGGTGTTGACGGAGATGTAAATTCGTTCGCGGTTACTGGATTCCGCGGGCGGATGAAGTCTTCCAGGAAATAGCCCCAGCGTACAGACCGTACCCGAAACCGACACAGGTGGACTGGTAGAAGATACCAAGGCGCTTGAGAGAACGATGTCGAAGGAACTAGGCAAATTGCCCGCGTAACTTCGGGAAAAGCGGGACCTGCCCCTGGGCAACCAGGGACGGGTGGCACAGAATTGGGGGTGGCGACTGTTTATCAAAAACACAGGCCTGTGCGAACACGAGAGTGGACGTATACGGGCTGACGCCTGCCCGGTGCCGGAAGGTTAAGAGGAGAGCTGCAAGGCTTGAATCGAAGCCCCGGTAAACGGCGGCCGTAACTATAACGGTCCTAAGGTAGCGAAATTCCTTGTCGGGTAAGTTCCGACCTGCACGAATGGCGTAACGACTTCCCCACTGTCTCCGGCATCGGCTCAGCGAAATTGAATTCTCCGTGAAGATGCGGAGTACCCGCGGTTAGACGGAAAGACCCCGTGCACCTTTACTCTAGCTTTGCAGTGGTATTAGGGAATGAATGCGTAGGATAGGCGGGAGCCTTTGAAGTGCTGTTTTCGGATGGCATGGAGGCAACGGTGAAATACCGCCCTTGCGTTCTCTGATATCTAACCTTGTCCCCTTATCGGGGACGGGGACCCTGCATGGTGGGGAGTTTGACTGGGGCGGTCGCCTCCCAAATCGTAACGGAGGCGCGCGATGGTGGGCTCAAGCTGGTCGGAAATCAGCTGTTGAGTGCAATGGCATAAGCCCGCCTGACTGCGAGAGCGACAGCTCGAGCAGAGACGAAAGTCGGCCATAGTGATCCGGTGGTTCCACGTGGAAGGGCCATCGCTCATCGGATAAAAGGTACGCCGGGGATAACAGGCTGATGATTCCCAAGAGTCCATATCGACGGAATCGTTTGGCACCTCGATGTCGGCTCATCACATCCTGGGGCTGGAGCAGGTCCCAAGGGTTCGGCTGTTCGCCGATTAAAGTGGTACGTGAGCTGGGTTCAGAACGTCGTGAGACAGTTCGGTCCCTATCTGCCGTGGGTGTTGGAGACTTGAGAGGATTTGTCCCTAGTACGAGAGGACCGGGATGAACGTACCTCTGGTGGACCGGTTGTCGCGCCTGCGGCATCGCCGGGTAGCTATGTACGGACGGGATAACCGCTGAATGCATCTAAGCGGGAAACCCACCTCAAAACCAGGTCTCCCTGAAGAGCCGTGGAAGACGACCACGTTGATAGGCCAGGTGTGAAAGCGTGGTAACGCGTTCAGCTGACTGGTCCTAATAGCTCGATTGGCTTGATCTCGCTCTTGTCCGCGCGCAGTGCCAAACCTCTTGGCTGAGGCTGGCGGCAGAATTTCCAATCGCGATACGCACGAAACCCTGAACCGATTTTTCGCGAGCCTCACGCTTGCGAGAATCCGCTTGGACGACCTGGTGACTTTAGCGGAGGTCCCAACACCCGATCCCATTCCGAACTCGGCCGTGAAAGCTTCCAGCGCCCATGGTACTTCGTCTTAAGACGCGGGAGAGTAGGTCGTTGCCAGGTCTTCCAAACGGATTCACTCGGTTCCCGTACCCTCGACATCATGCGCTTCGATACAAATTCGGTTTGCCGCGGGGTGGAGCAGCCCGGTAGCTCGTCAGGCTCATAACCTGAAGGTCACAGGTTCAAATCCTGTCCCCGCAACCAAATTCGCCCGCTAACTCAAAAGGTTAGCGGGCGTTTTGGTTTTGACGCCAAGCCCCATCGGCCGCCGTGTCAACACTGTGTCAACAAAACCGATGCGCCGAATGACGCCGCGCGACGCGACTCCGCGCCGGCTCGCGCGTCGCATTCGAGTTGCTATCGCCGCGCACCGACGCCGTCATGGCAGCAGCCAAGACGGAGTTCGCCATGAAGACCAATGCCAAGGCTCTCGAC
>VGEI01000017.1 GCA_016869415.1 Alphaproteobacteria bacterium | reverse complement strand
CCCCGGGATAGGGGCCGGCACCTTCGGACGCGACGTCGCCCAGATCCGGAGGTTGACTGCCGAGGATCTGCCGGCTGGAGGTCAGCGCCTCAACCTGCATGTCCTCGTGGCGCAGCGCCAGATCGTAGAAATAGCGAGCCTCGTCGCCGAGGTTGCTGCGCTCCAGATGATCGAGCTGGCGTTTGAGCACCTCGTCGAGGTAGCTGAGAATCGCCTCGAGGTCGGGGAGCGGCGCCGACACCTGGTCGCCCGGTTTCCACAGCCGATCGCCGTCCTCGCGCAGCGGCGCGTCGCCGTGCACATGCCGCAGGGTCCAGTATTCGTGGAACCAGCCCGCTTCGCCGGCGCGCCAGAGGATCGGCCTGCCGCCGCCCGGCCGCTCCGTCAGCTCATCGGCCGAGAGATCTTCGAGCAGCCTGCGCGTCCGTCGCCGGACCTCGCGCAGCTGCGTCGCCAGCGCTCCGGCACTCACCCCGCTTGTCGGCCGCTCGCTCCCCATTGACATTTCTTAACACGGCGGCGCCCTCGCCGCACGCAAGGCAAACTCATTATGTTTCAATATGTTGAGGTAAAGACATCAAGCCGGCTGTCAGGCCGCGCGCAGCAGATGCAGGCTGAACAGACGCTCCTCGTCGAACCAGACATCCTCGGGCTCGAAGCCGGCCCGCCGGGCGACGTCCTGCATACCCTCGACGGTGAACTTGTAGGAATTCTCGGTGTGCAGGCTCTCGCCCTCGCTGAAGCAGAAGCTGCGCCCCGCCACGCTGACACGCTGCGCCCGCCGGCTGATCAGGTGCATCTCGATCCGGCTGAGCCCCGGATTGTAGAAGGCGTAGTGCGCGAAGGCGGCGAGATCGAAGCTGCCGCCGAGCTCCCGGTTGATCCGCGTCAGCAGGTTGAGATTGAACTCGGCAGTGACGCCGGCCGCATCGTTGTAGGCGGCATGCAGCCTGGCGGGGTCCTTGCGCAGGTCGGCGCCCAGCAGCAGGCAGCCGCCGCCGGCAAGACGCCGGGCCGCCTGGCGCAGGAAGCTCAGCGCCTCGTCCGGCGCGAAATTGCCGATTGTCGAGCCAAGGAACAGTGCCGCCCGGGTGCGCGCCGGCCGCTGCGGCGTGGGCACCGAGAAGGGCCGGGAATAGTCGGCAACGATGGCGGTGACCTCGAGCGCCGGATACTCTGTTGCAAGGCGTTGAGCTGCCGCTTCCAGATGCTCGGCGGAGATATCCACCGGCGCATAAGCCACCGGTGCTTCCAGAGCAACGAGGAGCGGACGGACTTTCTGCAGCCCGCCGCTGCCGTATTCGATCAGATGCGCGGCAGGACCGATGCGGCCTGCGATGTCGGAGGCATGGCGCTGTAGGATCGCCGTCTCGGCGCGCGTCGGGTAGTACTCGGGCAGCCGGCAGATCGCCTCGAAGAGCGCCGAGCCCTTGGCGTCGTAAAAATACATCGGCGGGATGGATTTAGGTGTGCGCGCCAGCCCATAGAGCACGGCGTCGCGAAACGATACGACTTCGGGGGCCAGATCGACGAGGCGGGCGGCGTTCTGCAGCATGCGGCATAACTCTGCCATAACCGGGCGCGGCGCGCTGGCCTCAATTCCTCGTGAGGATGCTATGGTAAGCCGTTCGCCAAGCAGGATGTAAATGCGCCTCGACGACCTCCCTACCCCGTCACTCGTTCTCGATCGCACGCGGCTCGAGAAAAACATCGCCCGCCTGCAAGGCCGGGCGCGCGATCTCGGAGTTGTCCTGCGTCCGCATCTCAAGACGGCCAAATCGGCACGGGTGGCGGAACTCGCCGCGGGCGGCCGCGGACCGATCACCGTGTCGACGCTCGCCGAGGCGACGTACTTCTCGCGCCACGGGTTCCATGACATCACCTACGCGGTGCCCATCGTTCCGGCCAAGCTCGACACGGCCGCCGGCCTGCTGACCAAAGGTACCGATCTCAAGCTGATTACCGACAACGAGGTGGTAGCTAAGGCGGTCGCCGAGCGCGGCCGAGCGCTGGGCGTGACGTTCCATGTGCTGATCAAGATCGACACAGGTCTCGGCCGTGCCGGGATCGCCGCTGAGTCGGCCGAGCTCCTGCCGATTGCCGAAGCGCTGCGCGGACCGGGCGCAGCACTGGCAGGCGTGCTGGCACACGCAGGCCACTCCTACAACGCCGGCAGCATCGAGGAGATCAGAGAGATTGCCGAGGCCGAGCGCGCCGGCGTGGTCAAAGCGGCGGCACGGCTGCGCGAAGCCGGTCATCCCTGCCCGATCGTCAGCGTGGGCTCGACCCCAACGGCCATCCACGCTGCGATGCTCGACGGCGTCACCGAGATGCGCCCCGGCAATTTCGTCTTTTTCGATCTCTTTCAGCTCGGCATCGAATCCTGCGAAGTGAACGAGATTGCCGTCTCGGTCCTTGCCTCGGTCACCGGTCATCACCGCGAGCGCAATCACCTCCTGATCGACGCCGGCGGTTTGGCCCTGTCCAAGGATACCGGTGCCAACCGCAACGCGCCGGGCACGGGATATGGCCTGGTCTGTCTTCCCGGAGGCAAGGTGCCTCTGCCCGGCCTGGCCGTAGTCGATGTTCACCAGGAGCACGGTCTGGTCGGCCACCAGCGCGGGCGCGACGCCATCAACAAGCTGCCTTTCGAGCGTTTTCCCATCGGCAGCCGTCTGCGCGTGCTGCCCAACCATGTCTGCATGACCGCGGCGATGTACGACCGCTACTACGTCACCGAAGGCGGAACTGAGATCGTCGACGAATGGGACCGGGTGAACGGCTGGTAGCCGACATCAATCGTCGACATCCTTCGGATTGCTGATCAGCGCCCGCGCTTTCGCTTCGGCCAGCAGCGCCTCATAGAGTACTTTGTCGCTGTCGTGCCTCCCGTCTCGGATATCGGCGATCACCACATCAGGAAGGGGCGGCATGGTTGCCGCGAGTCCCCGTGCCGCCATGGCCAGGGCACTGGACACCATCAACCCAGCGAGACGCTTGTCTGGCGGCAAGAACGGCAGTAGCTCGTTGGCTAGTGCCTCCCGGGCGATCTCCAGCAGCTCCTTCGCATCGGGGCGATCGCTCATGATCCCGTCATCCGCAGAAGCTGATATTCGAGCTCGGCGACCCGCCGGCCAGTCAGCGCCAGATCGAGCGAGGGCTCGGAGCCTGAGACATGCCGCTCGCCTTGCTGGATAGCTATCGTGGCCCAGCGCGCATGAGCCATCGTCTCCCAGTAGCGAACCTGTTCGGCATCGACCCGCCTACCCGACCGCTTTTCATAGCCGGCGATAAAATCGCTGCGCGACCCTATGCCGCCGGCCTCGCGCGTGTTGGCCCCGAAACGCCAGCAGCGCGAGCAGAACCAGCCGATATCCTCGTGCCAGTCACCCCAGCCGGCGAACTCCCAATCGAGGATGCCGGTGAGCCCCTGCGCGTCGACCATGTAGTTGCCGGTGCGGAAATCGCGATGGCTGAGCACCAGATCGGCCGTCGCGGGCGCGTGCCGCTCAAGCCAGCGCAGTCCCCATTCGAGCGCGGGGCGCGGAGTGCGATAGGTGTCGAGCCAAGCGCGATAGCCTGATATGGCTTCGCGTGCAGGCGGCTGTTTGGGCAACGGCAGAAAATCTAGGTCGCCGCGCGGCGGCCGAATGGTGTGGATTTTCGCCAGCTCGCGGCCAAGCTGGTCGGCCAGAGCAACACGGTCACCCTTCCAGCGGTCGTCGCGCACGAGGATATGTCCGGCGGCGGTCCCGGCAACCCGCTTCATCACATAGAACGGCCGCCCGATGATCGCCTTGTCGCTGCACAGCGCCAACGGCTGCGGCACGGTGACGCCGGCCGCCTGCGCTGCCTGGAGTAACGCATATTCCTGGGCGCGGCTGTGGCTGACGGCGACACCCGAGGGCGCATCGGTGCGCAGCACCAGTTTCTGGGCTCCCGCGTGCGTCCCACCGGAGACGTCGGCGTCGAGCGCGTAGTTCTCTTGGATCGCGCCGCCGCCGAGCCTGTCTATGCGGCGTATCGATACCGAGCGCGCCCCGAGGCCGCCGATCAGCCAACGGCTCAGCGAGGCGACAGCGGCCGGGCCGCTCAGTTCCAACCCCAGAACTCCGTGCCTTCGGCAAGCAGGGCGCGCGCCAGCACCATCTTGTGTACCTCGGAGGCGCCGTCGACCAACCGCGCCTGGCGCGCGTAGCGGTACATCCACTCGAGCGGCGTGTCGCGCGAATAGCCGCGCGCGCCGAGCAGCTGGATCGCCGTATCGATCGACTTGTGCAGCACGTCGGCGACCGCGACCTTGGCCATAGAGATTTCCTTGCGCGCGAAATCGCCCTGATCGAGCTTCCACGCAGCGCGCATGGTCAGCAGGCGGCCGACCTCGATCTCCATCGCAGCCGAACCGAGCAGCCACTGCACGCCTTCATGGTCGGCCAGCTTCATGCCGAAGCTCTCGCGTTCCTTGACGTAGCCGAAGCATTCCTCTAGGGCGCGCTTGGCCATGCCCAGCCAGCGCATGCAGTGCGTCAGTCGCGCCGGGCCCAGGCGGATCTGGGTCACCTTCAACCCGTCGCCGACCTTCATCAACACGTTCTCGTCGGTGATCTCGAGGCCCTTGAATTCCAACTCGCAGTGTCCGCCATGTTCTTCCGGCCCCATGATTGGGATACGCCTGACGATCCTCCAGCCCTGCTGATCGGCATCGAACAGGAAGGCCGTCAGGCCCTTGCGTGCATCGTTCGAGGTGCGAGCAATAAGTATGAAATGCTGCGCTTCTCCCGCCCCGGTGATGAACGACTTGCGGCCCTTGATCACCCATTTCTTGCCGCGTCGGGTCGCTTTGGTGAGCATGGCCGAGGGGTCGGAGCCGGCACCCGGCATCGGCTCGGTCATGGCGAAGGAGGAGCGTACCTTGCCGTCGATGATGGGCTGCAGCCAGCGGGTCTTCTGCTTTGCCGTGCCGACCTTGTTGAGCACCTGCATGTTGCCGTCGTCGGGCGGCGCGCAGTTAAGCGCGGCGGGACCGAATAGCGAGCGGGCCGCCTCTTCGTAGCAGGCCGCCATGCCGACATGATTGAGACCGAGCCCACCCCGCTCCTTGGGCATCTGCGGCGCCCATAGCCCGGCTGCTTTCGCCTTCTGCCGCAGTGTCTCCAGCCGGTCGAGGCGGATGTTCTCGCCCTCGCCCCAGTTCGAGGGATCGCGCTCGGCCGGCAACAGCTCCTCCACCACGAAGTCACGGATGCGGCCGCGGAGCCTCTCGACCGCCGTCGGAAGACCAAAATCCATGGCGCGGCCTCAAGCCGGAGGTGTCCAGAACGGTGCGGGGCGGATGATCTCGTTCTCCATGTGAACGAAGAGCTTCGCAGCTTTGGCCAGGTAGGCATTCCATTTCGGATCGGCCTGCATCCGGTTGCGGCGCTCCTGGCGGTCGGCGAGATCCTTGTAGGCCCACAGATGCACCAACTGGTGCTGCGGGCCTATATCGGAGACATAGAACCCGATGCAACGGCCGAGGTGCCCCACCTGCACATCCAGCCCTTCGGCCTGATAGAGCTTGGCCCATTCGCCGGTCTTGCCTGGCTCGACGAAATAGGTCCGCTTGTCGACGATGCCGATCGGCGGAGCCACGGCCGCCGGCTTCATCGGCCAGAACGGTGCGTCCTTCATCACGCGGTTTTCCTGGGTGACCATGAACTGGGCCGAGCTGGCGCGATAGGCATTCCAGGCCGCGTCGGATTCCATCGCCGTCCGTGCCTTGGCGCGCTGCGCGACATCTTCGTATTCCCAGAGATGCACGACCCGGTTCTGCACGCCGATATCGAGGACGTAGTAGCCCAGGCATTTCGGCAGGTACCTGTTCTGGATCGGCCAGCCGTTCTCGCCATAGAGCTTGAGATAGGCGCCCATGGTCCCGGGCTTCAACGTGTAGGTGCGCAGATCGACGATCATGAGGAGGTACCTTTCAGAGGAAACCGAGAGTATGGCCGCCATCGACCACGATGACACTGCCGGTCATATACCGCCCCGCCTCCGAGGCGAGCAACAGCAGCGCACCGTCGAGATCGGCGGCCTCGCCGAAGCGGCGCAGCGGGACACGTTTGAGCATCGCCTCGCCGCCCTTGCCGGTCAGGAACTCGCGGTTCAGATCGGTGACGATATAGCCCGGGGCGAGCGCGTTGACCCGTATGTGGTGCCGCGCCAGCTCGAGCGCCATCGTCTGGGTCAGGCTGACGAGGCCGGCCTTCGCCGCGGCGTAAGCTGAAAGATGGTTTGCCGGGCGCAGACCGAGCACCGAGGCGATGTTGATGATGGAGCCACCGTGGCCGTGCTTGGCCATCAGCGTGGCGGCGCCGTGGGCGACGCGCCGGGCCCCATCGAGGTTCGTAGCCAGCACCTCGCGCCATTCGCGTTCGTCCTGGTCGAGGAATGGCTTGGTCGCCGCGATGCCCGCGTTATTGACCAGGACCCCGATCGGCCCGAGCTCCGTTTCGATCGCCGCAAACCCTTCCGCGACCGAGACTGGATCGGTGACGTCCATGACGACCGGCAACGCCCGGCCGTCGAAGGCGGCGATCTCGGCATCGAGTTCCTTCAGGCGCTCAGCGCGGCGTGCCGCCAGCCCGACCTTGGCGCCGGCGCGCGCCAGGGTGAGTGCAAACTGCCGGCCGAGGCCCGACGACGCGCCCGTTACCACCGCCACACGGCCTGACAAGCCGAAGAAGTCGCTCACGCTCCGCTCCGCAGGCTCTTCGCGCGCTCGCGCAGAACGAACTTCTGGATCTTGCCGGTCGAGGTCTTGGGCAGCGGCCCGAAGACGACGGTCCGCGGCACCTTATAGTGCGCCAGGTTGTCGCGGCACCAGTCGATGATGGCATCACCGGCGATGGCGGCCGCGTCCGGCTTGAGCGTGACGAAAGCGCATGGGGTCTCGCCCCATTTCTCGTCGGGCCGGGCCACCACCGCCGCTTCCATCACCAGCGGATGTTTGTAGAGCGCCTCCTCAACTTCCAGCGAGGAGATGTTCTCACCACCCGAGATGATGATGTCCTTCGAGCGGTCCTTGACCTCGATATAGCCATCGGGGTGGCATACCGCGAGGTCGCCGGTGTGGAACCAGCCGCCGCGGAAGGCCTCGCGCGTCGCTTTGGCATTCTTGAGGTAGCCCTTCATCACCGTGTTGCCGCGCAGCATGATCTCGCCGAGCGTCCTGCCGTCGCTGGGCACGGGTTTGAGAGTTTGCGGATCGGCAACGGTGACGTCTTCGAGCGTGACGTAGCGCACCCCCTGCCTGGCCATGCGGGATGCGCGCTCCGGCAGGGTCAGATCGTTCCACTCCTCCTGCCAGGCGCAGACGGTCGCCGGACCGTAGCACTCGGTTAGGCCATAGGCATGAAGGACGCGAAAGCCCATGCCATCCATCGCCGCGATCACCGGCGAGGGCGGCGCTGCACCACCTGTCATGACCTCGACGGAATGGGTAAAACGTCGCTTCGCCGTCTCGGGCGCATGAATCAGCGTCGTCAGCACAATGGGTGCGCCGCACATATGCGTGACGTTGTGCCGCTCGATAAGCAGGAAAATCTGCGCCGGGTCGACGCGGCGCAGGCAGATATGAGTGCCGCCGGCCGCGGTGACTGCCCAGGTGTAGGTCCAGCCGTTGCAGTGGAACATCGGCAGGGTCCAGAGGTAGATCGCGCTGGGGCTGAGCCCGAAGGTCAGCGCGTTGCCGAGCGCGTTCAGATAGGCGCCGCGATGGTGATAGACGACGCCTTTGGGATTGCCGGTGGTTCCCGAGGTATAGAGCAGGCAGATGGCCTGCCACTCGTCTGACAGCTCCGGCAGCTCGTCGTCGACCGAACCTTCCTGCAGCAAGGCTTCGTAGTCCTTCTCGCCGATCAGTCTGCCACCCACGTAGAGCGGATCGTCGATATCGATCACCGCTGGTTTCTTCTTCATCAGCGCTAGCGCGGCGGCAACCGTCGTCGAGTACTCCCGGTCCACGATCAAGAGCTTCGCCTGGCCGTGCTCGAGGCAGGCGGCGATTGTCCGGGCATCGAGACGATAGTTGAGCGCGTTGAGCACGGCGCCGGCCATCGGCACGCCGTAATGGGCCTCGAGGAGGGCGGGGACGTTGGGCGCCATGACCGCCACAGTATCGGCGATGCCAATCTTCCGCCGTTTCAGCGCCGAGGCCAATCGCCGGCAGCGCGCGTGGAACTGGGCATAGGTGAACCGTGTCTCGCCATGGATCACCGCCACCTTCCGCGGGTAGACGGACGCCGAGCGGCGCAGGAACGAGATCGGCGACAGCACGGCATGGTTCGCCGGCCCGCGCTCGAGGTCGCGATCGAAAATCCCGGGCTGTTTGCGAGACTGCTTCATCCGTCCTCCCCTGCACTGCATTATTCGCCGGTAGCCCGGCATACGGTCAACAGCCGCTCTGGCACTTGGTGACCGGGCGGCGTAACATGCCATCCATGATCATTGATATCGTCTCCGACGCCATTTGCCCCTGGTGCTATATCGGCAAGCGCCGCCTCGAACGGGCGCTGCTGCAGGCCCCGCAAGCCGATGTCCGCATCGGCTGGCGTCCTTTCCAGCTCAACCCGGACATGCCGACGGAAGGCATGGACCGCAAGGACTATCTGCGGGCCAAGTTCGGTGACGACAGCGGCGGCGAGCGCTACGAGCAGATCGTCGCGGCAGGGCGTGAGGAAGGTATCGCCTTCGCCTTCGATCGTATCAAGCGCACGCCCAACACGATTCTCGCCCACCGGCTGATCCGTTTCTCGGCTGGCCAGAACCGCCAGGCCGAGATGGTCGAGACGCTGTTCCACGGCTATTTCAGCGAGGGCATGGATATCGGGGACGCTGGTGCCCTGGCTTCTTTGGCCGCCATCGCCGGAATCGACAAGGCCAAGGCGGCGGCTTTTCTGGCGGGCAATGAGGAGGACGATACAGTACGGCAGGAAGATGCGTTTGCCCGTCAGATCGGCATCCAGGGCGTGCCCTGTTTCATCATCAACCGGCAATACGCCGTGTCTGGCGCCCAGCCGCCCGAAGCCTTCGTTGAGGTCTTTGAATTGGCCAGGAAAGAGGAGAGCGCCAGCTCACCCGAGCTGACCTGACCGCTTGAGCGTCTCGGCTTGGTTTCGCGGCTTCGACAGCCGCCTGGCGGAGGTGCAGAGCCACACCTTCTACGCTCCCGCTCTCGGGCCGGAGTCTACCGTTGCCGACCTCGGAGCATCGGCAGGCTGGTTTTCCAAGACTATCGTCGATCGTTTCGGCGCACGCTGCTTTGCCGCCGAGCCGCTGCCTGATAATTTCGCACTAATCCCGCCGCACCCCCGCATCACGGCGCTACCCGTCGCTCTTTCAGGAACGGATGGCCGCATCGCCCTTGGCGTGCGCAGCGACGTTCACAATTCCGCCAGTTTTCAGTCCTTCGCCGGCTTACCCGAACGTGACCGTATCGAAGTCGACAGCGTGACATTGGAAGGCTTTCTCCGCCTCGCGAATGTTCCTCGCTTCGATCTCGTCAAACTCGACGTCGAGGGGGCGGAGTTCGGCGTCTTCGACGCAGCGCGGGATGAGACGCTACGCGAGATCGGCCAGTTGACCGTCGAGTTCCACGATTTCCTCGATCCGAATCTCGGGCCACGGGTGCAAGCGATTGTCCGCCGGCTGCAAGGGCTCGGTTTCGCGGCGCTGCGCTTCACGCGCCATTTTCATGGCGACATGCTTTTTCTGAATCGCCGCTTCATCGATCTCAGCGACGCGGAACTCCTGTGGTTTCGTCATGCTGTACGCAACATGCGGGGAATCGGCCGCCTGCTTGAGCGCACTTAGGCTGCAAGCTTCACCAGATCGCCCAGCAGGCGGTTGACCCCAGCGAGCCGCTCCTTCGCGTTACCCCAGCTGCTCACATAGACCAGCCTGTTGTCCGGGCGCACTTTCATCTCGTCGCTGTGCGCCGTGATGTAGGCGATCAGCTTCTGCGGATTGGCAAAACGGTTGTCGCGGAAGCTGACGACAGCACCCTTCGGTCCTGCGTCGATCTTGTCGATGCCGGCCTGCTTGCACAACCGCTTGATGGCGATGACGTCGAGCAGATTCTGCACCTCCGCCGGCAGCGGCCCGAAACGATCGATGAGTTCGGCGGCGAAAGCTTCCCGCTCCGCCGCGTCGACCAAAGCCGCGATGCGGCGGTAGAGGCCTAGCCGCACGCCGAGATCCTCGACATAGGATTCGGGAATGAGCACCGGCGTGCCGATGGCGATCTGCGGCATCCACTCCTCCACCGGTAGCGCCACGTCGCCGGCTTCGCGCGTGGCCCGCACGGCGTCTTCGAGCATGTGCTGATAGAGCTCGATCCCGACCTCGCGCACATGGCCCGACTGCTCCTCGCCCAGCAGATTGCCGGCGCCCCGGATGTCCAGGTCGTGCGAGGCAAGCTGGAACCCGGCGCCGAGGCTGTCGAGGGTCTGCATGACCTCGAGCCGCTTCTGGGCGGCCGGCGTCAGCAGGCGGTCGGACGGCACGGTGAGGTAGGCGTAGGCCCGCACCTTCGAGCGCCCTACCCGGCCGCGGAGCTGATAGAGCTGGGCCAGGCCGAACATGTCCGCCCGGTGCAGGATCATCGTGTTGGCGGTCGGAATGTCGAGGCCGGACTCGATGATGTTGGTCGAAAGGAGAACGTCGTAGCTGCGGTCGACGAAGGCGGTCATGACGTCTTCGATCTCCGTCGCCGACAGCCTGCCGTGCGCCACGCCTACCTTGCACTCGGGCACCAGATTGGCGAGGCGCTCGCGCAGCGCCGGGATGTCCTCGATCCGCGGGCAGACATAGAACGTCTGCCCGCCGCGGAAACGCTCGCGCATGATTGCCTCGCGGACCACCACGGGGTCATAGGGCAGCACGAAGGTACGGATCGCCAGCCGGTCGACCGGCGGGCTGGCGATGATGCTCATGTCGCGCACCCCCGCCAGTGCCATCTGCAGGGTGCGCGGGATGGGTGTTGCGGTGAGCGTCAGGACATGAACGTTCGCCTTGAGCTGCTTGAGCCGCTCCTTCTGGCCGACGCCGAAATGCTGCTCCTCGTCGACGATCAGCAGGCCGAGATTCTTGAACTGGATCGTCTTGGCGAGCAGCGCCGTCGTGCCGATGACGATATCAACGCGACCCTGCGCCAGATCGCGGCGCGTGTCGTCCGCCTCCTTGGCGGTGACCAGGCGGGAGAGTTGTGCCACACGCAGAGGCAGGCCGTCGAAGCGGGTGCGGAAGCTGTGGAAATGCTGGCGGGCCAGCAGGGTCGTCGGCACGACGACCGCGACCTGGAACCCGGCCATCGCCGCTGCGAAGGCGGCGCGCAGCGCCACCTCGGTCTTGCCGAAGCCCACGTCGCCGCAGATCAGCCGGTCCATCGACTTGCCCGCGGCAAGGTCGCCCATGGCGTCCTCGATTGACTTCGCTTGGTCCTCGGTCTCGGGGAACGGGAAGCGGGCGCAGAACTCGTCGTAAGCGCCCTGCGGCGGCACCATGACCTCCCCCGCCCTGAGCTGGCGCTCGGCGGCGATGCGCATCAGCTCCGCCGCGATCTCGCCGATGAGTTTCTTGGCTCGGGCCTTGCGCGCCTGCCACTGGATGCCGCCGAGCTTGTCGAGCTGGGCCCCGGCCTCCTCGGAACCGTAGCGCGACAGCACGTCGATATTCTCGACCGGCACGAAGAGCTTGTCGTTGTCGGCGTAGATCAGGCGCAGGCAGTCGTGCGGCGCGCCGCCCACCTCGATGCGCGCCAGACCGTCGTATCGGCCGATGCCGTGGTCGATATGGACCACGAGATCGCCCTCGCTGAGCGAGGAGGCCTCGACAAGGAAATTCTCGGCCCGGCGCTTGCGCCGGGCCGCGCGCACCAGGCGGTCGCCGAGGATGTCCTGTTCGCTGACGACGGCCACGTCGTCGGCCGTGAAGCCGCGCTCCAGGCCGAGAACCGCCAGGGCGACGGCCCTGGGCGGCAGCGCCTGGGCGGCCTCCCAGGTCTCGATGGCCAGGGTGTCCTCGACGCCGTGGTCGCGCAGCAGGTGGGCCAGGCGGTCGCGCGAACCGGCGCTGTAGGCTGCGATCACCACCCGCCTTCCCGCACCGCTCTCGCGCAGCAGATAACCGCGCACCGCACCGAACAGGTCACCCCCGGGCTGCGCCCGGATCGGCGCGAACTCCGGCCCCGGCCTCCCGCCAGCATCGAGGGTGTTCTCGCCGGTGTCGGCGGGTGCGAACGGTGAGAACGCTGCCACCGGCCGCCGGCCGGTCAGCCGACGCCATTCGTCGCGCCCGAGATAGAGCCGCTCGGGCGGGAGCGGGCGATAGGCGGCGCCCTCGGCGTCACGCTTGCTCTGGGCTGCCTCCCGACGGGCTTCGTAGAACTCCTCGATCTGGTCGAAGCGGGCGGTCACCGCCTCGGCCGCCTGGTGATCGAGGGTCATCCCCGCCTCGGGCAGGTATTCGAAAACCGTCTCCAAGCTGTCGTGGAACAGCGGCAGCCAGTGCTCGAGCCCGGCATAGCGCTGGCCGGCGCTGACCGCCTCGTAGAGGGGATCGTCGGCGACCGCCCCGAACAACTCGCGATAGCCCGTGCGGAATCGCGCAATGGCGTCGTCATCCAGCAGCACCTCGCTGACCGGCTTGAGCGCGAAATGCCCAATCCGCTCAGCGCTGATCTGGGTCATCGGATCGAAGGCGCGGATGGCTTCGAGGACATCGCCGAAGAGATCGAGACGCAGCGGCAGCGTCGTCCCCGGGGGAAACAGGTCGACGATGCCTCCGCGCAGCGCGTATTCCCCAGGCTCGCGCACCGTATCGGCCCTGCGGTAGCCATTGCGCGCCAGAAAGGCCAGCAGGTCGCCGGTGGCGAGGGGCTTGCCGACGCCGGCGGCGAAGCTAGCCCCGGCAAAAAGCGAGCGCGGCGGGACGCGCTGCAGCACGGCATTGACCGTGGTCAGCACGACCCGCCCCATGCCGGGCGTCGACCGTCCAGGGCCGGAGGCGAGTTCTGTCAGGGCGTCGATCCGGCGGCTCACCACCTCGCTGTTGGGCGAGACCCGGTCGTAGGGCAGGCAGTCCCAGGCGGGCACGGCCAGCGCGTTGAGGCCCGGGGCGAAAAACGCTAGCGCCTCCGAGACGGTCGCCATGCGCGCATCGTCGCGGGCGATGTGCAGGACATCGCGGCCCCGATGCGCGAGCGCGGCAATTGTCCGGGCATCGACGCCGGGCGGCGCGCCGGCGACCGATATCTCGCCAGGATTGGAGAATCTATCTATTATATTCAACGTATTAAGAGGCGATTCTAAAGTTCTTCAGGAGTGATACGACGTCGTTCTCGTGAATCGCTGGAACCGCCTGCCGCCCGGTCGCCCAATCGAAGATATCGGGGTCCGGCTCGGCCAATAACCGTTCATAGCGATCGAGCTGCTCAACCGAAAAACCAGGCACGTATCTCATGGCAAACGGGCCCAAAAGCAGATCGGTCTCCTTCATGCCGGTATAGCAGCTGCGATAGATGAGGCGCCGCCGGCGGGCTTCGATGGTCTCGCGCGGCCCCGCCGCATCCTGGGGTTCGAACATGGGCGAATCAGTCCTGATCGGTTAAAGCTATAGACCGCCGGTCACCAGCTGTCAGCGGTTAGTCCTGGATCCGCCCCGTCCCGATCCGCAATGCGTCCCGACATCCTCTTCCCGTTGTTTGCGCCGGTGACCTCCCTGCCCGGCATCGGCCCCCGCCTGCGCTCCCTCTTCGACCGTCTGGTGGGCAGCGAGACCGACGCCGGCCCCCGCGCCAAGGTCGCGGACCTGCTGTGGCACCGGCCAAGTGGGCTGATCGACCGACGCTTCACGCCCAAGGTCGCGGAAGCACCCGAAGGGTCGATCGCCACGCTGACAGTCCATGTGGACAGGCACCTCAAGCCGCACAACCCGCGCCAACCCTACCGAGTCCTCTGCCACGACGAAACCGGCGCGATCCACCTCGTGTTCTTCCACGCGAAAGGCGACTACCTCGAGAAGCTGCTGCCGGCCGGCGAGAGCCGGGTGATCAGCGGCCGCGTCGAGCGTTTCCGCGACCAGGTGCAGATGACCCATCCGGACCATGTCGTGCGGCCCGAGGAACTCGCGTCGCTCGCGACCATAGAGCCGGTCTACCCCCTGACCACCGGCCTGACCCCCAAAGTACTGGGCAAGGCGCTGCGCGGCGCCCTTGAGCGGGCTCCAAGCCTGCCCGAGTGGCTCGATCCCGCCCTCCTCAAACGCGAGGGCTGGAGCCCTTGGCGTGCCACTCTGCAGGCGCTCCATGCCCCGACCACCGAAGACGATCTGCTTCCGACCACACAGGCCCGCCGCCGCCTTGCCTACGACGAGCTGCTGGCGAACCAGCTGGCCCTCGGTCTGGTCAGGGCTCACCAGCGCCGGCTGCCGGGGCGGCGTCTGGCCGGCGACGGCTCCCTGCGCGCCAAGGCCAAGGCCGCCCTCCCCTACACTCTGACCGGCTCCCAAAGCTCCGCCCTGGCCGATATCGAGGCCGATATGGCCGCCGACAGCCGTATGGTGCGGCTGCTCCAGGGCGATGTCGGCAGTGGCAAGACCATCGTCGCCTGCCTTGCCATGCTGAATGCGGTGGAAGACGGGTTTCAGGCGGCACTGATGGCGCCAACGGAGATCCTTGCCCGGCAGCATCACAAGTCAATCGCCCCGCTGGCGGAAGCGGCCGGAGTTCGCCTCGCTCTACTAACCGGCCGCGAGAAGGGCAAGGCACGGGACGAGATCCTTGCCGGGCTGGCCGACGGTACGACACCGATGGTTGTCGGCACCCACGCTCTGTTCCAAGAGGATGTCGAGTTCTCCAATCTGGCGTTGGCGGTAATCGACGAGCAGCACCGTTTCGGGGTCCATCAGCGCCTGGGTCTGGCGGCGAAGGGCGCCGATGGCCGCACTGGCATCGACATCCTGGTGACGACTGCGACGCCTATTCCCCGGACCCTGATGCTGTGCGCTTACGGCGACATGGATGTCTCCAAACTCACTGAGAAGCCGCCGGGCCGGCAGCCCATCGATACAAGGGTCATGCCGCTGGAACGCCTTGATGATGTCGTCGCCGGCGTGCAGCGCCAGATCGATAGAGGGGCCCAGATATTCTGGGTCTGCCCGCTGGTCGAGGAATCCGAGGTATCCGACCTTGCCGCAGCGACCGAACGGGGGGCCGACCTGGCGGCCCGCTTCGGGGCCGGGATGGTCGGCCTGGTTCACGGCCGCCAGAAGGGCAGCGAGAAGGACGCCGTGATGGCCCGCTTCACCTCCGGCGACCTGCGCGTCCTCGTGGCCACCACGGTGATCGAGGTCGGCGTCGATGTGCCCGCCGCGACCATCATGGTGATCGAGCACGCCGAGCGCTTCGGGCTTGCCCAGCTTCACCAGCTGCGCGGTCGCATCGGGCGGGGGGACAAACCGTCGACCTGCATCCTGCTCTATGCCGAGCCGCTGGGCGAGACAGCCAGAGCCCGCCTGTCGATCATGCGCGAGACGGAAGATGGGTTCCGCATCGCCGAGGAAGATCTCCGACTGCGCGGGGCCGGTGAGCTTCTCGGCACCCGTCAGAGCGGCCTGCCGGAATTCCGGGTCGCCAATCTGGCGGAGCACGGCGATCTGCTGCATCTGGCACGCGACGACTCACGCCGTGTGCTTGACGAGGATCCCGACTTAACCAGCGAGCGCGGCCAGCGTCTGCGCACCCTCCTCTACTTGTTCGAACGCGATGCGGCGGTGAGGCTGTTACGATCGGGTTGAGGCGCGACGCCTATGCGCTCCGGCGGCGTCGCTATCCCGGCAGAGACGATCAGCTTCAGAGCCTCTTCAGGCGTCAGATCGACGCGATAGATGTCCTCAGTCGGCACCAGCACAAGAAATCCGGACGCTGCATTGGGCGTGCCGGGCAGAAATACGTTGAGCAGGCCGGCTGGCGATATGTCCTGCATCGAGCCCGGCGTTCGGCCGGTGACGAAGCCGATGCGCCATAGCCCCTTGCGAGGGAACTCGACCAACACGACCTCGCGAAACGGCGAGGCGCGCTCATGGAATACCGTCTCGAAGATCTGCTTGACCCAGCTGTAGATGGAGCTGACGACCGGCATACGCCGGAGGATCGCTTCGCTGACACGCAGGAACAGGCGCCCCAGGAAGCCTGCCGTGATCCAGCCGATCAGCGTCAGCATGCTGATGGCCACGATCAGGCCAAGGCCGGGGATACTGAACGGCAGGTACGTATTCGGGTTGTAGTCCGCCGGCAGCAGGCGTGCGACCTGGCCGTCGACGAAGTTGACCAGAATCCAGGCAATATAGAAGGTGATCGAGATCGGCGCCGTGATCAGGATCCCGGCAAAAAAGTAGGCGCGTATCCGGGCCATGAGGCTCAAGTGAAAGCTGATCGGTACTTCCTCACCCGATGGCAGCGACATCAGAAAAACGCCTCCAGCGCCTTTATGGTCGGGTCAGGCGCCTCTTCCGCGAGAAAGTGTCCACAGGCGACCGCCTCGCCTCGCAAATCCTCGGCCCAGGGTCGCCATGCGGCAAGCACGTCGCTCATGCGTCTGGCAATGCCGGCCTCGCCCCAGAGGGCCAGCACCGGGCAGCCGATCCGCCGCTTGCCGAAATCCGCTGTGTCGAGTTCGAAGTCGATCGTTGCCCCGGCTCGATAGTCCTCACACGCTCCATGGATCGCCGCCGGGTCCTTGAAACAGCGGATATACTCCGCCATCGCCTCTGGTGCGAAAGCGAAGACCGGCGCAGTCCACCGCCGCAGCGTCTCGCGCAGATACCACTCGGGATCATGTCCGATCAGCCGCTCAGGAAGCCCATCGCGCTGGGCCAGGAAAAGCCAATGGTAGGCGCCGAACGCCGCCTCCTTGTTCATGCTCAACCACATGGCGTGTGTCGTGACAATATCCAATACCGCAAGCTTTTCCACGGCAGCAGGGTGGTCCAGCGCCATACGATACGCCACGCGTCCGCCGCGGTCGTGGCCCGCGACGGCAAAACGTTGCCACCCCAGCGCCGCCATCAGGGCTATCATATCGAGTGCCATCGTACGCTTCGAATACGCCAGATGGGCCGCATCGCCCGCAGGCTTCGCCGAATCCCCATAGCCGCGCAAGTCAGCCGCGATGACAGTGAATCTTCGCGCCAGTGCCGGAGCCACAGCGTGCCACATCGCGTGTGTCTGCGGATAACCGTGCAGGAGGAGCAGCGGCGGCCCGTCACCGTCTCGACGGAAGTTGATCTCCACCCCGTTGGCGTTCACTCTGTGTTGACTGAATCCCGCAAACAAGAACTCCTCCACGGGGACGGACATGCCGCAGGATAGCTCCGGCCTTGCTTCGGCAATAGCCTCCCCCACCCACTATTCCAGTCGCGCAGATGGCGGGCAGACGGCCCTGCTGTCGTTGGCGACGTCGGTCCCCCCGATAGTCCTGCGCCAGTCCGACGTCGTCGCGCGAGCCGCATCGCTATTCGACGGGAGGCGCTCTGACATCGATCGCCTCCTGCCCGTGTTCGAGAATGCCGGGATCGCGACGCGCCACTCCTGCGTGCCGCTTGACTGGTACGAAAAGCCTCATTCTTGGTCGGAACGCAACCGCTTATATATCGATAACGCCCTGGCCCTGCTGGGGGAGGCCGCAGATGCATGCTTGGCCAACGCAGCCTGCGAGGCCACCGAGATCGACGCCATCGTCACTGTGTCGACAACCGGTATCGCAACGCCAAGCCTGGACGCGCATCTCGTCAACCGGCTCGGCCTGCGCTCGGATGTCGTGCGGCTGCCGATCTTTGGCCTCGGCTGCGCCGGCGGCGTGCTCGGCTTGGCGCGTGCTGCAGCACTTGCCCGGGCTATGCCGGGGGCGCGCGTGCTGTTTCTCGTCGTCGAGCTCTGCGCTCTAACTTTCCGCAAGACTGATCAGTCCAAGAGCAACATCATTGCCGCTGCATTGTTCGGTGACGGCGCAGCAGCCGCGCTGATCGGCCCCGGAGGCAGCGACGCCGGGCGGGCATTGGCGATCGGCAAGAGCGGCGAGCATACCTGGCCGGACTCCCTCAACGTGATGGGTTGGCAGGTCGAGGATGACGGGCTAGGTGTACTGTTTTCCCGGGATATTCCTACGTTGGTCCGTGACGAGTTTTGCGCCGCTGCCGATGCTTTCCTCGCCCGTCACGACCTCACCCGGAACGATATCGACAGCTTCGTCTGCCATCCGGGTGGCACGAAGGTAATTGCTGCCCTCGAAGATGCGCTCCACCTCCGACCCGGCACGATGCATGAAGCCCGCTATGTGTTGCGGCGGTACGGCAACATGTCGGCTGCGACCGTGCTGTTCGTCCTCGATCGCCACCTGCGGGGAGAGGCGTCGCCGCGGCGCGTCCTGCTCTCTGCGCTGGGGCCGGGCTTTACCGCTGCATTCATGACGCTCGAACGGCCATGACCGCCGTTCAGATCATCCTCGGCGCGGTCTTGCTGCAGCGGCTCGGCGAGCTCTGGATCGCCCGGCGAAACACGGAAAAACTACTCGCCGAGGGCGCCATTGAGGTCGCCCCCGAACACTATCACTACTTCGTCGTGCTGCATGCCGCTTGGCTGACGGCGCTTGTACTGCTTACCCCTCACGACGCACCGGTCGACGTCCTCTGGCTGACGGTCTTCCTGCTGCTTCAGGCCGCTCGGCTCTGGGTGATGGCATCCCTGGGGCGGCTGTGGACGACGCGCATCGTGACGATCCCCGGGACGCCGCTCGTGCGGACTGGACCCTATCGCTATGTCCGCCATCCGAACTATCTCGTCGTGGCCGGCGAGATCGCCGCCTTGCCCCTGGTCTTCGGCCTCTGGGAAGCGGCGCTGGTTTTCTCCGGCCTCAATGCCGCCCTGCTATGGGTACGCATCCGCGCCGAGAATGAGGCTCTGGCAGAACGGCGGGCCCTCGACTAATCTCCCGCCGCCATGATGAACAAATGTGTTGCCTCGCTACCCGCCGCGGTTTCCGGCATCCGTGACGGCGCGGTTATCCTTATCGGCGGCTTCGGCAACGCCGGCATTCCGGTCGAGCTGATCGACGCGCTGATCGACCAGGGCGCCAAAGATCTCACGGCGGTCACCAACAATGCCGGATCCGGCCGAACCGACATTGCCAAGCTGCTGGCTACCGGTCGCGTCCGCAAGATCGTCTGCTCCTATCCGCGCTCCGCGGGATCGGTCGTGTTCGAGGAGCTATACGGTGCGGGCAAGATCGAGCTCGAGCTCGTGCCGCAGGGCACCCTGAGCGAGCGCATGAGGGCGGCAGGCGCTGGTATAGGCGGGTTCTTCACCCCGACCGCAGCCGGCACAAAGCTCGCCGAAGGCAAGGAGGTCCGCCGGATCAATGGCCGCGACTACGTGCTCGAAGCCCCACTCAAGGGCGACGTTGCCCTGATCAAGGCAGAGACCGCTGACCGCTGGGGCAACCTCACCTTCCGGCTTGCCGCCCGGAATTTCGCACCGACCATGGCGATGGCTGCGTCTCTGACGGTAGTGCAGGCGCGCAAGATCGTCGATCTCGGCGCGATCGCCCCCGAGCATGTGGTGACACCCGGCGTCTTCGTCGATCGCATCGTCGAAGTCTCAAACCCGGCTCCGGCCGGCCGGGCGTAAGGAGCGTCCCCATGGCTGCCAAGCCCCTGTCGCGTGACGCCATCGCCCGCCGTGTCGCGCTCGATGTGCCGGATGGCGCCTACGTTAACCTGGGCATCGGCCTGCCGACCCAAGTCGCCAACTACGTGCCCGCCGACCGCGAAGTCGTCTATCACAGCGAGAACGGCATTCTCGGCATGGGTCCGGCGCCGGCAGCCGGAAAAGAAGATCCCGACCTGATCAATGCCGGCAAGCAGCCAGTAACGTTGCTGACGGGCGCCTCGATCTTCCACCACACCGACGCCTTCGCGATGATCCGCGGCGGCCATATTGATCTCGCCCTGCTTGGCGCAATGCAGGTGGGCGCCAACGGCGACCTCGCCAACTGGGCGACAGGCGACGAGAAGTTTCCGCCCGCTGTGGGTGGGGCGATGGACCTCGCGGCCGGCGCGGCCGGGGTCTGGGTGCTGATGGAGCACAACGCCAAAGACGGGACGCCGAAGATCCTCGAACGTTGCACCTACCCACTGACCGCCGAGGGCGTGGTCGACCGGATATACACCAACCTAGCCGTGATCGACGTCACCAACGACGGACTGCTGGTGCGCGAGATGGTTACCGGGCTCGAATTCGAGGAACTGCAAGGCAAGACCGGTGCGCGGCTCCGCCTGGCCAACGACTGGCGACCGATCCCGGCCTAGACAACCGGCGTCAGCAGCTTCTTTCCTTGCAGATGGGCAACGAGATTGGCAATCGCCAGATTGCCCATGTCGACGCGCGTTTCCCACGTCGCACTCCCGATGTGAGGGGCGAGGAAAACGTTGTCCATTGCCGATAGCTCGGGCGCCGCCGTCGGCTCCTGCGCGAAGACATCGAGAGCGGCGCCGCCCAAGGCGCCCTCCTTCAGCACCCTGATCAGCGCCAGTTCATCGACCGTCGAGCCACGCGACACATTGATCAGGATGCCTTTCGGACCCAGCGCCCGCATCACCTTTTCGTTTACGATATGCCGCGTGGCCTCGCCGCCCGGGCAGATGACGACGATGAAATCGGATTCGGCCGCCATCTTCGCCGCATCGTCGAAATACCGGTACGGTACATCGGCCTGCTTGTTCCGGCCGTGATACCCGATCTCCATGCGGAAGCCCTTGGCGCGCGTTGCGATCTCTTTGCCGATCTTGCCGAGGCCGATGATGCCGAGGCGCTTGCCCGTGACCCGCGACGCGACCGGCATCGCCCCCTTCTTCGCCCACTCGCCGGAGCGCACGTAGCGGTCGGCCAGTGCCAACCGCCGCGAGGCGCCGATCATCAGGCCGATTGCCAGATCGGCCACGCAGTCATTTAGGACTTCCGGCGTATTGGTGACGGCAATGCCCCGCGCCTTTGCAGCCTTGAGATCGATCGCGTCAACCCCGACGCCGATGCAGGAGATGATCTCGAGCTTAGGCAACGCGTTCATCAGTGCCGCATCGGCGCCGTTGAAACCGGTGGTCTGTAAAAAGCGCACTTTGCCCGCCAGCGGTGCCAGAAACGCCGGCCACTCGGCCGCCGCTCCTGGGAGATAGTGGATGGCGAAGTCCTTCTGCAGCGCCTCGACATGCGGCGGCAGGAGCATTCCTTTACCCACGGAGATCAGGTCGTGCTTCGTAGCCATGGTTTATCCTTTGAATGCGCGAGCAAGAGCGTCGGCGCCCTTGATCAGTACGCCGGTGTCCGAGCCGACGGCAACGAACGTGTACCCCCAGGAGATATAGCGTTTCGCGTCAGCCTCAACGGGAGTCAAGATGCCGGCAGCCTTGCCGGCATTTTTCAGCCGCCGGCCGGCGTCCTGAATGGCCGCCTGGACGGTGGCATGCAGTTGGTCCCCCGTGTGACCCAGCGACGCAGCCAGATCAGCCGGCCCGATGAACACTCCATCGACACCCTCTACCGCCGCAATCGCCTCGAGTTGCTCGAGCGCGCTGGCCGTCTCGATCTGCACCAGGACGCAGATCTCCTCGTTGGCCCGGTGCAGATAGTCCTTGATCCGGCCGTAGCGCGCGGCGCGATTGCTGCCCGACACGCCTCGGACCCCGAGGGGCGGGTAGCGTGTAGCGGCCACGGCGCGTCGAGCCTCGTCTGCATTCTGCACGAACGGAACGAGAAGCGACGTCGCTCCCGCATCCAGGATCCGCTTGATCAGGACTGTGTCGTTCCAGGCAGGCCGCACGACCGGAGTGGCTGTCCCGCGCATCATCCCCTGCATCTGGGTAACGAGTATGGGGATGTCGCTCGGAGAGTGTTCCGTATCCAGCAGGATCCAGTCAAAACCGCAGTCAGCAATGATCTCGGCACCGATATGGCTGCACAATGTACTCCACAGACCGATCTGCATCTGCTGAGCAGCCAAGGCGTGCTTGAAGGCATTACGAGGTAGGTCCATTGCTTGTTTACCTAGGGCAAAAAGGGCGGCCATCATGTCGTGCGCGGAGGCCTGCCGCAAGCCACACACCGACCGCTGAGCAGCCCCCTTCCCGTGACTGTCAGAGACTTGTCGACGCCCCCAT